>JAICGL010000006.1 GCA_025923175.1 Acidimicrobiia bacterium | reverse complement strand
GGCGGAACGCCGCCGGGAGAGGAGCGCTTCGAGGGCGTCGCCGGGAGCGACCCGCAACGCCGGGACGGCCCACGGCCTCATACCCGGGGCGGCCAGAGAGCGACGGTTGGTGGCCGCCGCCCTGACCGCCCCCGCTGGTAGGGGCCGCCCGCCGTCGGTCGGAAGAAGGAGCGTCAGCCGGACTGCTGTCGCCCGAGCGACCGCGTCGGCCCCGAGCCCCAGGAACGCCCCGAGACCATCGGCCGCCAGGGCGAAACTGTGCCTCCGAAGCCCGAACGCATCGTCATAGTCGTCGTCCTGCCGGGGCCTGCCCGCCAGCCGGCTGTCCTCCGCCCACAGACAAAACCCGCGACCGGGTGACCAGAGGGCATGGGCGACGAGCACCGCAACGATGGTAGGGGGACTCGCCGGTTATCCGGCTTTGGCAAGGCGGATGCCTGTCGGCCGCGAGCGACTGAGAGTTCGGCCATCGGATAGTCGGCGACGTTGGCCGTTGCGAGGTTCGCTTCGATGCCACGGCAGCGGCTCGTAGTAGTTGGCATAGTGCCATCGCCCCGGTGGGGGTCAGGGTCGGCCCCCGACCGTCCCTGTCATCGCCCGCTACGTGCTATGGCCTCGATCACGTGGTCGCCGGGCGGACTGGACCTCGTCGCCTTCTTCGAGCGGGCTCGAAGCCGCAAGCGGCCCGAGGCGCCCGGTCGTTCGGCTCGCGTCGAAGATCACGGTGAGGATCGCGATGCGGTAGCTGGGATGGAGCGTCGCCAGACGGTCGACGGCGGCCGAGGCGGCTGGATGGACCGGCTCGTACCGGTAGCCGCCGGTGTCACGGTGCAGCAGGCCGCTCGCCGCCAGCCGGTCCAGGATGCCCTGTGCCTGGTCAGGATGCAGATGCAACCGGCCGGCCACCGCCCGGGTGCTCCACGGACCTCGGTGGTAGTGGAGGAGCAGCACGACGTCGACGTCGCTGCTGGTCTTGAAGTACCGCGCCACGAGGGCGTGGACCTCTCCGGGAAGTGCATCCCGACCCAAGAATTACCTCCGGCGTCGATCAAGCCCGCTGATCCACCCGCGCCGGGCTGGCGGCGGTCGGGCGCTCCGGAGTTATCCCCCATCCCGGTCGCGAACTGATGACGAACGGCTCGCGACTTCGACGCGATCCACCGGCGTCAGGACAGGACCTTGTAGCCCAGGCCCCGCACGGTGATGAGATGCCGCGGGTTGGCGGCGTCCTCCTCGATCTTCGCCCGCAAACGGTAGATGTGAACGTCGACGATCTTGCCGTCGCCGAAGTAGCCGTAGCCCCAGATCCGCTCGAGGAGCATCTCCCGGGTGAACATCCGCCCGGGGTTGCTGGCCATCTCGCAGAGGAGCCGGAACTCGGTACGGGTCAGGTGGATCTCTTCGCCCTTGCTGCGGACGACGCCCTCGTCGGGAATGACGACGAGGTCGGCGCCGAGCCGGATGGCCGACGACGGAGCCTCCATTCCCCGGGCCCGGCGGAGCAGGGCCCGAATTCGGGCGGCGAGCTCCTTGGGCTGGAAGGGCTTGGTGACGTAGTCGTCGGCGCCCGCTTCGAGGCCCGCCACCACGTCGAAAGTGTCAGAGCGGGCGGTGACCATGATGATCGGGACAGAACTGCGCTGACGGAGTGACCGGCAGACCTCGAAGCCGTTCGTATCCGGCAGCATGATGTCCAGGAGCACACAGTCGGGCGGGCGCCGGTCGAACGTACGGAGCGCCTCCTCACCGCTCGTCGCCTCGTCGACGACGTAGTCCTCGTCCTCCAGGGCCACCCGTGTCGTTTCCCGGATCGCGTCGTCGTCCTCCACAAACAGGATTCTCGTCGTCGCCACGACCGGCCATCCTAAGAGCGCGCGACGCAGCCGTCGGCCGCGGCACCACCGACAGCCCCTGACCGCGCAGGGCCGGGTTCGGTCACCGAACGCGAACATCGTCATCGAATCGCAAAGAAACGGAGTCCCGTTCGCGGTCAGGCGAGCGCATTCTCAACCCGGTGGACATCCAAGGCCTGCAACTCCTCGACTCATGCGCCTACACCAATGTCTTCGACGGCGCGACCCGACGCTTCCGGCGATTGCCTCGGGAGGCCCGGGTCGGGCTCGACGCCGTGCGGTGGAAGGAGGAACTCCGGGTCGGCGGGCATCGGGTGGCGGCACCGCGACCCCGCCACCCGCTCCGGCCCTTCGGCGGCTGGTCGCAGGTGGATGGTGCGGCTTGAGCACTCACGAATTCCGCGTCCGGATCGAGGGCGCCGTGTCGATCGTCGAGGTGCGGGGCCTGCTGGACGAGGAAGCGGCGCTCAACCTGCTGGAGTTCGCGGCGGCGGCTGCCACCGCCTGCCAGGCGGTCCAGATCGAGCTGGGCCAGATTGACTCCATGACTCCCGAAGCCGCCTCGCTGCTCCTGTTCCGCCGGGCGCCATGGCATGCCTTCCCGGAGAAGATCACGCTGCGAGCCGACGGCAAGCCCGGTCGCCAGGCGGTGTTGCGCGCCTACGCTCGGCGGCGTGCCCGCTCGCAAGCGACGTGACCCGGGAACGCGCCGGCTCCGGCTGCGCTCCCGGCTTCTCGCCGCCTTCGTGGGCGGCTCGTTGTTCCTGTCGGCGGCCGTCGCCTTCCTCAGCTACGGACTGACCCGGCGCTACCTCCTGAGCCAGCGGCAAACGTCGGCGCAGCGGCAGGCTCAGGTCAACGCCCGCCTCGTCGGAGGGGCGCTGCGGTCGGACAGCGACGTGCCGCAACTCCTGAGTTCACTGCAGAGTCCAGCCGGGTCGAGCACGGTGGTCCACCATCGGGGTCGCTGGTTCGCCGCCTCCCTCGAGCTGGGTCGTGACGCACTTCCCGAGCCGCTGCAGGAGGCCGTGGTAGAAGGCCGGAGCCGGGCCCGGCAACGCTACGTCATCGAGGGCGCGCCCCGGCTGGCCGTCGGCCTGCCCCTGCCCGACGGGGACGCATACTTCGAAGTCTTCCCGCTGCACGAGCTCGACCGCACGTTGCGGACCCTGCGGGTCGCGCTCACGACCGCGGCGGCAGCGGCCATGGTCGGGGCTGGCGGCCTCGGCATCTGGGCCAGCCGCCGGTTGCTCGACCCTCTGGCCGAGATCGGAGCCACCGCCACCACGATCGCCGGCGGCGAACTGCACGCCCGCCTCGACGTCGGCAACGAACTCGAGCTCGCCGCCCTCGCCGAGAGCTTCAACCAGATGGTGGCCAGCCTCCAGGCCCGCATCGAGCGAGACGCCCGGTTCGCCTCCAACGTCAGCCACGAGCTCCGCTCCCCGCTGACCGCACTCCGCTCCGCCCTCCAGAACATGGAGACACGGCGAGCGTCGATGGACGAACGCACGGCCCGCAGCCTCGACGTCCTCAGCCGGGAACTCAACCGTTTCGAGCGGCTCGTGCAGGATCTGATCGAGATCTCCCGCTTCGACGCCGGGGTCGCCGAGGGCTCGTTCGAGCGGGTGTTTCTCGGCGAGCTCGTCCTGCACGCCGTCGAGTCATTTCCCGACGGTGAGGTGCCGGTGGAGGTCACCGCCTCCGCAACCGATGCCGTTGTCGACGCCGACAAACGGCGCCTGGAGCAGGTGATCGCCAACCTCGTCGAGAACGCCAACCTCCACGGCGGCGGTGTTGATCGGGTCCGGATCGAAGCTTCCGACGGCATGGCCCGGATCGTCGTCGAAGACCGCGGGCCTGGCGTCCCTGCGGAGGACCGGGAGCGGATCTTCGAGCGCTTCTACCGTGGCCGCTACACGAGCCGCCCGGCCGGTGGGGGAGTGGGGTTAGGTCTAGCGCTGGTGGCGGAGCACGTCGCCCTGCACGGCGGCCGCGTCTGGGTCGAAGACCGCGCCACCGCCGATGGCGGCGCCCGCTTCGTCGTCGAGCTTCCGGTGGTGAGATGAGCCGCCGGCTGCGGAGCTGGATCATCGCCACTCTCATCGCGACGGCCGCGGCGGCCTGTGGGATTCCGCACGACCCCCGACCGACGATCCTTCCGGGCGGTGTCGTGAACCCGGCGCTGGCCCCCGTCGATGGGCAACCGCAGGCCCGTGACGGTACGGCGAGACCGGAGGTCAACGCCGAGATTTTCCTCGTGCAGGCCGAGCATCTCGTTGCCGTCCGGCGGAGCACTTCCGGTCACGACCTGGCCGGCGCGCTCAACCTCCTGCTCAAGGGTCCGACCGAGGCCGAGTTCGGCACCGGGATCCGATCGGCCATCAGCGCCCAGACGACGCTGCGGTCCGCCCGCGTGGACGGGGACACCGCTGTCGTGGACCTCAGCGGCGCCCTGGTGGACGTGGGTGGTCAGGAGCAGATCCTCGCCGTCGCCCAGCTCGTGCTCACCGCCACGGCCGTGCCCGGTGTGGCGCAGGTCCGTTTCCTCCTGGAAGGACAGGCGGTCGAGGTGCCCCGAGCCGACGGGACCCTGACCTCCGAGACTCTCCGGACGACCGACTACGCCGGCCTCCTTCGGTAGACAGTTGTGGCCCGATCGTCATCAGATCGCGACTTCCCTTGGGTAGAACGGAGCCCGCGTGACGCACTGAGAAGGGGAACGGCCGGGTAAGCCGCGGTCCTCGGGCAAGTGCCTCGTGGCTCAACACGAACCCGATTGCCAACTCCAGGAATGCCCGGCCGGTCCCTTGTTCAGTGCGTCGTTCTGCTCACTCCGGGAGGAATGACGTCCCCGCAGGCGGGGCAGAGCTCGATCCGGCAGACGTCGGGCGCCACGAACGGCACCAGCCGGACGGCCACATCCGATGCCGAGGCGACCTCGGCAACGCCCCTGACCAATCCTTCGTGAAAGGCGCAGACGATGGCTCCGTCGGGATCGCGAGGGTCTACCTGGAACGGGCAATGGCGGATGTCGACGCTGAAGCCCCCGTTCTGGCGGACCGGCGCCGCTGGCGCGAACGAGAGCCGCTCGAGGAGCGCGATTACCTCCTGGGCCGTCTGCTCCGGCGAGGGATGCCGGAAGTCGCGGCCGAGCTGGTGGCCGCGGCGGACTCCCTCCTCCTCGGCGGCGGTAGCCGCGCCGGGGCCGTAAGCCCGGCGCAGGAGGGAGACCAGGCTGCCGACGAACAGACGCAGCTCCGGATCGCCGGCGAGGAGCGGCTCACGGAGCCGATACCGCTTGGACGGGCGGCCCCGCCCGGCCGGGGTGCCCCGCTCTTCCTCGAGAACTCCGGCGGCGAGCAACTTGTCGAGGTGGGCTCGCACCGTTGTGGGGTGAATCCCGAGCAGCCGGGACAGCTCCGGAATCTGGCGAGGGCCCTCCCCGAGGGCCTCCACGATGGCCAAGCGCCGCGCGTCGCCCAGCAGGCGGTGACGCTGAGCCCGTACCCGCTGGGGATCACCTTCGGGCATGTTCGGCTCCGTTCGATCCGGTTAGAGCAGCACGCCGTCGGCGGCCGCGGCAAGGAAGAGCGCCCCGAGGTAGCCGAGGGAGGTCATGAACACCCGTCGGGCGGTGGCCGCTTCCAGCCGGCGGCGGTGCCGGTCGCAGGCCCCGATGAGCCATCCGCCGCTGGTGAGGGCGACCGCCAGATAGAGGATCCCGAGGTCGCCCGCCACAATCACGGGGACGAGACTGACTCCTACAGTTGCGATGGCGTATGCCTGCATGGCGCGGGCCGTCCGGGCGGCTCCGACGACGGACGGGCGCATCGGGACACCCGCCTCCCGGTAGTCGTCATCGACGAGCGTGGCCAGCGCCCAGAAGTGGGGAGGCGTCCAGAGGAAGATCACGGCCGCCAGCGCGAACGCCGTGATCCCCACACCGCCGTCGACGGCGGCCCAGCCCGCGAGTGGCGGAAAGGACCCGGCGACCCCGCCGATGACGATGTTCTGGCTCGTACGGGGCTTGAGCCAGAGGGTGTAGACGAAGACGTACCAGGCGGTTCCTGCCAGGGTCAGCGCGGCCGTCAGACGGTTCGCAACCCCGACGATCAGCAACCCGGCCAGCACATTCAGCAACACTCCCTGGGCCAGCGCCACCGAGGCGGGTACCCGTCCAGCCGCCACGGGGCGGTGCCGGGTCCTCGGCATCCGGCGATCGAGCTCCGCCTCCAAGGCGCAGTTAATGCTCCCTGCCCCGCCGGCGGCCATGCCGCCTCCGAGGATGACTGCCGCCAGAGCTCGCCCTCCCGGCCATCCTCCGGCCGCGATCAGGGACGTCGTCGCGCCCGTCACCACGACGAGCTCCAAGATCCGGGGCTTCGTCAGGGCGACGAGGTCGGCCATGAGCGGAAGAACCCCGAGCGAGCGGGCAGGGCGGCCGACGACCTCGCCGAGGCTCATCGCCATTCTCCAGGTTGCAAGCTGATTGTCGCGATCGCGAATGTCTTTGGGCAAGATATTCTGGGGCGGATACCCTTGAAACTCGAAGAGCAACACGAACCGACCCGCCCCCCGTCGCCGTCAACGAGGACGTGCCCAGTCATGACCGAACCGACAAACCGCCAGCTGTCCGGGGGCTTGTGACGATGGATCCCCGGCACACTCGTGCGACCAGAGCGCAGCGTCACCACCTCCTGGGCGATGCCTCCCGGCTGGCCATCGTGGAGGCCCTCGAGGAGGGTCCGCGGCAGATCCCGGAGCTGTCGCGGATGATCGGCATCCACCGGACGACGGTGCAAGGCCACCTTGACAAATTGATGGCGGCCGGTCTCGTTGACGAGGAGCCGGGTGTTCCGGCGGGACGCGGCCGCCCCTCCAAGCGCTACCGGCTGAGGATCCCCCTCCTCGGTGGTGAGCCCGAGATGCGGATGTTCGTCCAGAGTCTGGTGGCACTCATCCGCAGGGCGTACAGCGAGGACGCTATCGCCGTCTCCGAAGAGGAGGGGCGCAGCCGGGGCCAGGCCCTGGCCCGGGTCCTGCGCCACCCGTCTCTCGAGCAGACGGCGCGGCAGGTGTCCGACACCCTCGAGCACCTCAGCTTCGCCCCCACACCCACCGCCAAGCGGAACGAGGCCCTGGCGATCGACCTCCAGCACTGCCCCTTCCGGGTCGATCCCGACGATCCCGACGGGCCCATCGTCTGCGCCTTCCATGAGGGCCTCGTCCGTGGCGTGGCCGAGGTCGCTTCCGGGGATGACGTCGGGGTGCGGGTGGTGCCCTTCAGCGCTCCAGGTCTCTGCCGGGTCGAGCTGATGAACCCCACGTCGGCCACCACGACCCGCGCGGGACAGCGCCGGCGCACTCCCAAGCGGGCGACCGGGGTCGGCCGCCCCGAGAAGGCCGCACGGCAGCGGAGATCCTCCGCCTGATCCGGCGCTGTCGGCCAGCTCCCATTTCCTCACGGCATGACATCCACGTCGGGTCTCGCCTTCTTCTCTTCGTCTTTCGGGTCAGGAGCCGGCGTCAGGTGACGGTGAGCTTGCCTTCCATCCCGGCGGCGCGATGTCCGGGCTCATCGCAGTAGTAGGCGTAGGTCCCAGGGCGGACCGCCAGCGTGCCGGTGGCCGTCGCCCCTTCCCCGACCTCGAGCTTTTTGAAGTCGGGGACTCCCTCGACGACGAGGGAGTGGGGGATGGCGCCCTTGTTGGTCAGGGTCACCTCAAGGGGTCCGGCCGGTACGGTGATCTCCGTCGGCTCGAAGGCGATGTCCTGGGCTACCACCTCGGTTGAGGGCGTCCCGCCGCCGGCCCCAGGCACGCCATCCTCCCCGGCGACGACGGCCAGGGATCCTTCCATTCCCGCCACCCGATGCCCGGGGAGGTCACAGAAGTAGGCGTAGGTTCCGGGTACGAGCTTGACCGTGCCGGAGGCCGTCGCGCCGCCCGGAGTTTCGAGCTTGAAGCTCCCCGGGACGCCTTCGAAAACCAACGTATGGTCGAGTTCACCCTCGTTGACGTAGTGGATCTCGACGTCGCCCGTGCCCGCCGTGACCTCGGCCTCCTTGAACCCGAGGTCGAAGGCGGTGATGGTGACCGCCGCAGGGCTGTCAGCGGCGGCGCTTTCCCCATGCGCCAGTTCGCCGCGGTCGTCCTCGCTGCCGCCGAGCACGGCGTGGCTGACCGAGCCGGCCGCCACCAGCAGGACTGCCGACCCGAACAGCACCCCCACGACGGGCCGGGAGCCGGCCCGTCGACGGGCGACGGACCAGATCGCACCGGTCAACACGGCCGAGGCTCCGACCATAGCTACGACGGTGGCGGCCGTGGCGCTCGCTTCCTGCTCGAGCGCGAGGAGCACCCGGGACAGGCTCAACACAATGGCGACGATGACGGCGGCGGCCCCGAGCGTGACGCCGACGGGGACCAGCAGCCGGTTCTTGAACTCGCTCATCAGCAACTCCCCTCAGCCAACCAGGACGTCGAGGGTGATGAGGGCCACGGAGTACACGCCGCAGGCCAGGATTATGCCGGTGACGAACAGCTGGCGGAGCAGGCGCGAATCGAAGCGGAGGTGCATGAAGTAGGCCGCCACCATTCCGAACTTGACGGCAGCCATCCCGGCCAGGAGGGAGACGAGCTTCAGCCCGGCGAGATCCGTGTAGTACAGGCCGACTTCGGCGGCGGTCACCGCCGCGAGGATGATCGCCACGCGGATGTACTGGGCCTGCCCGGGGTGACCGCCGGCGCCGTCGTGATTCGTGCCGGGTGGTGAGGCCCCCGGGCGGACGTCGATCACGGATTGATCCACGCGCTCTTCCCTTCCTTAGTTGGGAACCAGGTAGACGATCGTGAAGATCACGATCCACACGACATCGACGAAGTGCCAGTAGAGGCCAGCGATTTCGATGTCGAGACTGCGCTCGGCGGGAATCTGGCCGCGCAGCGACATGCCCACCAGGGTCAGCAGCCACAGGATGCCGACGGTGACGTGAACCCCGTGGAAGCCGGTGAGGACGAAGAAGCTGCTGGCCGCCACCGAGGACGACAGGTTGAGCCCTTCGTGGCTGAACACGGTGAACTCGTAGACCTGGCCGCCGACGAACATGGCGCCGAGGAGCGCCGTGGCCACCAGCCAGACGCGGAGGCGGAAATGGTCTCCTCGCTGAATGGCCGACAGCGCCAGCACCATCGTGAGCGAACTCATGAGCAGAACGAAGGAGCTGACCGAAGTGTAGGGAATGTCGTAGACGTCGCCGGGCCGGGTGCCATCCGGGCCCCGGGTCCGGTACAGCAGGTAGCTGGAGATGAGCGCCCCGAAGAAGAGGCACTCCGAGGCGAGGAACGCCCACATCCCCAGCTTGCGGGAGTCGATTCCGGTGACGGCGTATTCGGGACTCCCCGGCGTGCCGATCCCGGACGGGGCGATGAGGGCATGCTGCACGCTGATCCTCCTTACTCCGAGACGGGCTCGCTGGCCCAGCCGCAGGCACCGAGCAGAAGGACCACCACGCCCGCCACCACCCAGCCCCACCCGTAGATCGCTCCGAAGCCGATGATCGGCAGGCCGAGCGCGGTCAGGGCGGGCATGTAGGACGGCGATGGCATGTGGATGCCGTGACCATCGTGGTCGTCGCCGTGTCCGTCGTGGTTGTCGCCGGCGCCGCCGGACGGGATCCGAATCAGGAACCCCTCGTCATCTTCGGCGTACTTGTCGTGCCAGAACGAGTCGAGGGAGTGGGCGACGGGAATCCGGGCGAAATTGTATTCCGGCGGGGGCGAGGTGGTGGCCCATTCCAGGGTGCGGGCGTCCCACGGGTCGTCTGGCGCGGTCGACGGTGACCGGAACGTGCGGACGACGTTGATCATGAAGAGGAGGACGGCGAGCGCGATGGTCACCGCCCCGGCGCTGGCGACGGCGTTCCACAGGTCCCACCCCATCCCTTCGGGATAGGTGTAGGTCCGTCGAGGCTGGCCTTGGAGGCCGAGGATGTGCATCGGCCCGAAGGTGAGGTTGAAGCCGACGAAGATGAGCCAGAAATGCGCCTTTCCCAACCGCTCGTCGAGGAGTCGGCCGGTGACCTTGGGGAACCAGTAGTAGACGCCGGCGAAGAGGCCCAGGACGGAGCCACCGAAGAGCACGTAGTGGAAGTGGGCGACGATGTAGTAGGTGTCGCTCTGCTGGTAGTTGTGGGGCACGATCGTATGGGTTGCCCCCGAGAGGCCTCCGAGGGTGAACATGGCGATGAACCCGAGCGCGAACAGCATCGGGGTCTTGAGGCGGAGATCGCCCCGCCAGGTGGTGGCCAGCCAGTTGAAGATCATGATGCCGGTCGGGACCGAGATGAGGATGGTGGAGACGGCGAATGCTGTGTTGGCCACCGGCCCCAGCCCGACGGTGAACATGTGGTGGGCCCACACACCCCATCCCATGAAGGCGATGACGATTCCGGAGAACACCGCCACCGGATAGCTGTAGAGGGGCTTTCGGGTGAACACCGGCAGGATCTCGGACACGATGGCCATGGCCGGCAGGATGAGGATGTAGACCTCGGGATGCCCGAAGAGCCAGAACAGGTGCTGCCACAGGACGGGCTCGCCGCCGAAGTCGGCCCTGAAGAAGTTCGCCCCGAAGTTGCGGTCGAAGTACAACTCGAAGAAGGCGACCGTGATCACCGGCATGGCAAAGAGCAGCAGGAAGCTCACGAGCAGGTTGAACCATACGAAGACGGGCATGCGGAGCAGGGTCATGCCGGGGGCTCGGAGGTTCAGGGTGGTGGCGATGAAGTTGACCGATGCGGTCAGTGAGGCCACTCCGGTGATGACGAGCCCGATCAGCCAGTAGTCGATGCCGTTGGTGTTGTTGAAGGGGCTGAGCGTTTGGGGGGCGTAGCCGAACCATCCCCCGTTGGGGGCGCCTCCGAGGAGGAAGCTGGCGTAGAGGAACAGACCTCCGAGGAGGAAGGCCCAGTAGCCGAAGGCGTTGAGTCGGGGGAAGGCCACGTCCCGGGCGCCGATCATGAGCGGCACGAGATAGTTGCCGAAGGCCGCCGCCATCGGCATGACCACCAGGAACACCATGGTCGTGCCGTGCATGGTGAAGAGTTGGTTGTACTCGTTGGCGCCGAGGACGCGGCCGTTGGGCGTGGCGAGCTGGCTGCGGATCAGCAGGGCTTCGATCCCCCCGACGATGAAGAACGCGAAGGCCGTGACCCCGTAGAGGATGCCGATCCGCTTGTGGTCCACGGTGGAGATCCAGCTCCAGAACCCCCGCTCGGCCTGGGGCCGGGCGAACAGGCGGGCGGGAGCCTTCACCGCCAGGGCCATGTGATTCCTCCTGTTGTCACTTGAGGGTCTCCAGGAAGGCGACGATCTGGTCGAGCTCTTCCTCGGACAGACCCTGGTCCGGCATGCCCGTGCCGTCCTCGGGCCGCATGGGCTTCATCGCCGACGGGTCGTCGACCCAGCTGCGGAGGTTCTCGGCGGTGTTGTCGAACACGTAGCCGCCGAACCGGGCCCGGGACTTCAGGTGGGTCAGGTTGGGCCCGACCCGGGCTTCCGCTCCCTCGATGCCTACGACGGTGTGGCAGGCGAGGCAACCGCCCTTGCCGGTGAAGATCTTGTAGCCCTCGGCAGCTGGCCCGGTGTCAGGCTTGGCCACCGGTTGGCGTTGCGCGTTGAGCCAGGCCTCGAAGTCGGCGGGTTCGTGGGCCACCGCCGCCAGCCGCATGTTGGCGTGCGAGAGATTGCAGTACTCGGCGCACTGACCGAGGTAGGTCCCCGGCTTGTCGGCTTCGATCGTCATCTTGTTGGCCCGGCCCGGAACCACATCGGTCTTGCCGGCCAGCTTGGGCACCCAGAAGCTGTGCATGACACCCTGGGCGAACTCGGCGCCCTCGGGGGCCGGCAGGCCCGGCTCGATGCTGCGCAGCGTCAGCCGTACGGGCCGGCCGGTGGGGATGTGCAGTTCATTGGCCGTGGAGACGTCGGCTTCGGGGTAGACGAACTCCCACCACCACAGGTGGCCGTAGACGTCGACCTGCAGGGCGTCCTCCGGCTCCCGGGCCAGGGCGAAGTTGATGGGCGCCTCCTTGGCAAGGGGGAACAGGTCGACGACCATCAGCGCCATCGTCGGGACGATGATCAGCCACAGCTTCGCCGGCCTCGGGGTCCGCAGGCGGGGCGCGTAGCCCTTGCGGTGGCGGTGCCGTATTACGGACACGACCAACCAGCCCTCGACGAGCACGGCCAGAGGGATGACTGCGCCGTAGAGCAGCGCCTTGAAAAGGTGATCCGCTTCTCGTGCGATCGGACCTTCGGGACGGAGGTAGTCCTGCGGTGCGTGGTCGGCGCACCCCGCCAGCAGGACGAACAGGGTGAGCCCGAGCCACCGGGAGAGTCGTCGTAACATGTTTCCCCCGCCGGGCGGCTAGCTCACGGTCAGCTTTGTTTCCATGCCGGCAGCTCGGTGGCCGGGCTGGTCGCAGTACGCGGTGTAGGTGCCCGGAGCTATGTCGAGAATGGCGGAGTCCGATTCTCCGTTGGCGTCGACCTTGAGCCCTTCGAAGTTCGGCGCGCCCTCGATGACAAACGTATGGGGGATCGCTCCCTCGTTCCTCAGGGTGATCTTCGTCGGAGCCGCTCCGACGGTGAGCTCGGTGGGCGCGAAGGCGATGTCCTGGGCCACCACCTCCACTCCGGAGCCGCTGGCGACGGGCGCCGCCGGTGTGTTGCTCGCCGCGACCGCCGGCTTGTCGCCCGCCTCGCGTGAGCTGCTCCCATCGTCCCCTCCGCAGGCAGACAAAGCGAGAACCAACGTCGTGACCAACGCTGCTCCGCGCCAGCGCGGCACCATAATTACGTTCACAGTCCCCCCCTTTTTCTTGGGCGGTCGCGATTGCAATACGCCCGTTCACGAGTGCTGCTGAGTTAATTCATCGGCTATTAGCCGCTCGAGTGTCCAACCCAGACGCCTTATTACAGACCATATTCCGGTCGGATCATCAAGGTAAGCCTCTTGTTTTATCGGGCAATCGCCCTTAGTATCCGATTTCTAGGCCAGATGACCACGATAATCAAGCACGATTTTTGGGGGGAGCATGCAGGGCGCGCCGGGCACGGTCCCGGGGAAGGTGGGCGCCCGCCCCTCAGGGGTGCTGCTCGCTCGAGCCCCTCCGGGGGCACCGAAGCAAGGCACTGATCTGAGGGGAGGGAGGAGTCGGCCACCGACTCCGGAGAGGGAGTGCGATGACATCAACATTCCAGGGGGAACAGACGCGCTTGGCCGGTCGTTCCTCAAGCACAGCACTGACCCGAACAGCTCGGAAACTTGGATTCATCTCGATCGCCGGCGTCGTCAGCCTCGTCGGCGCCCTGGCGGCCAGCGCCGGCACCGCTCCGCGTGCCGGGGCCGTGGTGAGGGAGAAGGCAGCCCAGCCGAATTCGGACGGCGGGCAGTCGCTCAACAAGATCGCCATCCCCGACTTCGATCCGGCCACGTGGAAGCCGACCGCCGAGACGCCGCTGCCGGCGATGCAGTCACCCATCACCTTCAAGACGAAGGACGACGCCTCCTACTGGTTCGACACCGAACTGAAGAACGTCGAAAAGCTGCTCTACACACGGTCGTTGGCCGTCGGCGTGGGCCCGACCACGATCAAGGTGATCATGAAACCTCCCGACGTCGAGACCGCACACACGTTCACCAGCATCGTGTGGCCCGAAGGCGCGGCGAACATGCCGTTCGACACGCCGGGGCCGGTGCAGGACGAGTTCACGCTCGACCTCGTCGACCCGGGCCTCTACGTCTGGAACTGCACCATCCACCCGTACATGCTGGCCGCCGCCGTCATCGACGACCCGGCCACCCCCGGCGCTGACCTCGGCAAGAAGCTGCGCTGGTTCGACGGGAAGGTCTACGGCAGTGCGGCCCATGAGATCCTGCACATCGTCCGGGCCTTCTTCACCCTGACCGGGCCCCTCAACTGGCAGCACTACCAGGCCGACAAGGCAGTGCACCACGACCCGAGCTACCCCCCGGCGCCGGTCATGGCCTACAACGAGGACGGCTCGCCGTTCTTCATCCCCAACCTCGACCAGTTCTACCAGGAGCGCTACAAGGAAGGGACGGACCTCACGCCACCGGCGCCGCCCGCAACACCCGGGGTCGGCAAGTTCTACATGGACACCCAGTGGGAGATGTCCAAGAGCAAGACCAAGCCGGGGGCGGTCACGGTCTTCGACGCCGAAACCTGGGAAATGAAGCACAAGTGGTTCGCCCCGTCCATCGACCTCAACAACCCGCACAACCAGTGGAGCAGCACGGACGGATCGAAGCTCTTCGTCACCAACTGGTACGGCACCGGCATGGCGACGCTCGACACCCATGACGGCAAGGTGCTGAACGAGCTGGAGATCGGCCCGTCACCGTCGCACATCGTGTCGAGATCGACCAACGGCAACCTGATCGTTCCCAACAACGGGGGCGGGCGGATCTCCGAGGTCAGCCCGGACGGCACGAAGGTCCTCAAGACGTACCTGACCCAGAAGCCGGGCGAGAAGCCGGCCCTGCCCCACGGCCACTGGGTCAGTGGGAACGGCAAGTACGTGGCCACCCCGAACTCCAACAACAAGTCGGTGGGGCTCTTCGACCTCTCCGGGCCGTCGCTCATCACCCCGTACTCCGGGGAGGGACCGGTGGCCGCGATGTTCACCGGTGACTCGAAGCGGGCGTACCAGTCGAACCTGTGGACCTCCGACGTTGTCTGCTACTCCACCGAGGAACCAGCCTGCCCCGACGGCAAGGGGGGCATCGCGGAGAACAGCCGGATCGACCTGCGCCAGAACTACAACTCCATCACCGGCGAATCCACGGGGCCGAGCTGCCTGGTGCCCATCCAGCTCCCGATTTCACCGGACGACAAGTACATGATCCTGGTGTGCACCGGCACGGGCAACCTGATCGTCATCGACATGGACGATCACAAGCTCGTGAAGAACCTGCCCTGCGGCCCGGGCTGCCACGGCGGCAACTTCGGACTCAAGAAGGGCGGCGGCTACTACGCCTACTTCACGGTGAAGTTCGCCAATCGGGTCATCGTCGTCGACGGCGATCCGAACAACGACGGCGACGCCTCCGACGCCACCCTCGCCGGCACGCTGCTCACCACTGCAGGGCCGGGCGTCCAGATGGACGACCAGCCCCGCGGCGACCACACCACCGGCCAAGGTGGCAACGGTCTCGAGGTCTACCCGGCCGTCTTGAACGGCTGGGTCCAGACAATGCCGGACGCCTGGAAGGCCAGGATGACCTGCAAACAGCGGGAGCCGCTCAGCAAAGCCCTCTGCTGACGACCGCCCGGCCGGCCATCTCGACCCCCGGTGGCTCCCCCCGGGGGTCGAGGGGCTGGCGCGCCAATCATTCGTCGTTTCGTTGACGGTCAGCTTCGGTTGCCCGATCCGAGCCCGGGAGAGGAGGCCCCATGTCCCGTCGAACGATGCTCCGCTGGCTGGGTGCCGGCCTCTTGAGCGTGGCCGGCATCGCCGTCGGCGCCGAGCCCGCGTTCGCCCACGCCGAGCTGTTGAGCACCGACCCGGAGTACGGGGCCACCGTCACCCGTCCGGACCGGGTGGTCGTGCGCTACGACCTGCCGGTCGACGTGCGAGGGGCGGAGGTCACCTTGCAACGCGCCGGCCAACGGCTGCCGGTGGGACGCCCCGCCTACGCGTCAGCTGATCACCGCGACGTGGCGTTGCCGATGCCGGCGCTCGGAGACGGCCGCTACCTCCTCACCTGGTTCCTGTTCGGTACCGACGGCGACGTGATGGGCGGTGAGCTGGCGTTCACCGTTGCCCCCGCCGCTCCGCTGGTCGGGCCACCGGCCCCCATCAGGACGACCCTCGGGCCGACCCAACCTGTCGGGGCGACTTCCCGCCCACCGGAGACCCGGCCGGATTCCGGCCGCGTCAAGGCGCTCGCCCCGCTCTCCGGGGCCCAGGATCTCGCCCGGCTCCTCGGGTTCGCCTCCTTGGCTGTGCTCGTGGGTGGCGTCACGTTCGTGGCCGGGCTGTGGCGGGACGGCGCCGCCGTGAACCGCAGCCGTGTTCTGCTGGGTGGCGCGCTGGGCGTCGCCCTGGTCGCCACGGCTGCCAACCTGGGCTTGAAGGGCGCGGCCGTCTCCGGTCGGTCGGCTCTCGGCATCTTCACACCGGAGGCGTTGACAGCCCTCGACGGAACCCACGTCGGCCGGGTCCTGGCCGTCCGTCTGGGCTGTTTCGCTCTCGCCGTCCCGGTGGTCGCCGTTCTGCTCGTCAACCCGTCCCGGGCGCTGCGCTCCGTTGCATGGCGGATCGGCGCTGCCGCCTCAGGTGTCGGCGCGCTGGTAACCCATGGTCTGCTCAGTCACGCCTCCACTCGGGGCCCTTTGCCCATAGCCGTCGATGTGCTCCACCTTGGCGCGGTGTCGATGTGGCTCGGCGGGCTGACCTTCCTGGGCGTCGTCGTCCTCCCTCGTCGCCGCGTAGCGGAGCTGGCCCGGCTCGCCCCTGGCTTCTCCCGCCTTGCGTTCCGATGCGTGTCGACGGCCGCCGTAGCCGGGACGGCTCTGCTCCTCCTCATCTCGCCCCGCTGGGGAGCCATCCCCGGCTCCTCCTACGGCCGCTTCCTCCTGCTGAAACTCGCCTTGGTCGTCGGGCTCCTGGCCGTGGCCTCACGAGCGCGTGCCTTCGTCCACCGCCGTCTGCCGGACCTGTCCCCGGAGGCGCTTGACGTCCCGGCGATGGCGCCTATCGAGCCCGCCGAGCGACGTGTGCTCGTAACGGTCGGGGCGACCGCCGTTGCACTCGCCACCCCAGTGGCGCCGATCCCGGCGGAGTCAGCAACACGCATCGAGGGCGAACTGCACGCGCTGCGCCCCTTCGTGACCGCGGTGTCAGCCGAGCTGTGCATCGGCGCCAGCATCCTGGCCGTGACCGCCGCTCTTGTCGGCCGGTCTCCGCCCTCATGACCGGGCTTGACGTTTCCGTGTTGTCGAAACTCACCTGACCCACAGAAAGGGGAACCAGCTGATGCGCTCATTTCGTTGTAGGACCCTCTCCCTCGTACTGGCCGGTGCCGTCAGCGGCGTGACGTTGCTGGCCGCCATCCCGGCCGACGCGGCCGGCGTCGCCGTCAACATGGTCGAAGGCAACGCCAAGGATGCCAACACGTGGAAGTTCGAACCCCCCAACATCACCGTCAAGGCGGGCAGCACCGTTGCCTGGACCAACAAGGGCAAGCAGCCGCACTCGGCCTCGGCCAATGACGGCTCCTTCGACTCCGGCACGATGAAGGGCGGAGCGAAGTGGGAGCACAAGTTCGACCGCCCGGGCGAGTTCGCCTACATCTGCACTTTCCACCCCCAGATGACCGGGGTCGTCCGGGTCACTCCCTGACGGGGAGAAAGGAAGGCACAATGAAAAAGGTTGCCGGCATCCTCGACGCCAAGGGCTGGGACGTCGCGACCATCGAGCCCGAGACCTTGGTCCTGCTCGCTCTGCACGAGATGAACAGGAACAACATCGGTGCGTTGGTCGTAACGAAAGACGGGGAACGCGTGACGGGCATGATCTCGGACCGCGATATCGCCCGGGGGCTCATTCGCCACGGCGCCCACCTGATGTCCCTGCCTGTCAAGAGCGTCATGATCCGCCAGGTGCGGTACTGCCGACCCGACGATGACGTCAACGAATGCATGGCCACCATGACCGAGAACCGGCAGCGCCACCTTCCGGTACTGAGAGGGGGCCGCCTCTGCGGCGTCATCAGCATCGGTGACCTCATCAAGAACCGCCTGGAGGAACTCGAGCTGGAACGAAACGTCCTGCGTGACTATGTGGCCGCTCGTACGTGACGACACCGAACCGATGACCCCGGTGGCTCCAGCCAGCGAAATGGCTCGTCCCCGGCTCGTGCGCGACGCTCGCTCACCGCAGTGGTGGGCGAGGTGGGCGGCCTGCCGGGGGCGGACCACCGCTTTCTTCCCTGCTCAGAACGAACGCCCAGAGGCTCGCTACCGCCGCGAAAGCGAGGCTCGAATGCTGTGTTGTAGCTGCCCGGTACTGGTCGCCTGTCGGGAATGGGCCCGGGACCAGGGTGAGTACGGCTTCTGGGGCGGCGAGTCAGAAGAGGATCGGGCGGCGGCTGGCTTCCGGGTCGAACTCCCCGTCGGACGAGTGGCCAAGATCCTCAGTGAATGGCGGGCACGTTGCGAGCCCCAGGACGTCGGCGTCGGGTCGTCGAACTGATGGACCACAATGGTGCGGAATCACGCATGTGGCCGGTGGGACACGCCTTCGACCTCGGACCTCCGAGGAGTCTCGACAACCTGAACTCCCACAAGGTCATCGACGTTGTCGAGGAGCGTCGCTGCCTCGACATCGATCAGATGCTCGACCGCCTCGACCTGGAACTGGTGGCCTTGGCCCCGGTGAAGACCCAGGTTCGCCAGATCGCCGACTTTCTCCTACTGGACCGGCTTCGGTCCTGCTACGGCCTGATCTCTTCCTGGCCCGGTTTGCACATGTGCCTCACCGGCGGGCCCGGAACGGGTAAGACAACGGTCGCGCTCCGGATGGTCGAGATGCTCAAACAGCTGGGCTACCTGGAACGGGGTCACCTCGTTACCGTCACCCGACACGAACTGGTTGGCCAGTACATCGGCCACTCGGCTCACAAGACCAAAGAGGTCCTCCAGCGGGCCCTCGGCGGCGGGTTGTGCATCGACGATGCCCACGACCTTTTCCGGGCTGAGAACGAATGGGACTACGGCGCCGAAGCCTGCGAGATCCTCCTTCAGGCCATGGAGGATCAACGGGACGAGCTCGTGGTGATCCTGGCTGGTGACAAGGACCGGATGGCTGGTTTCTTGCAGGCCAATCCCGGCATCGGCTCCCGCATCGCCCATCACATCGACTTCCCGGACTACGCAATCGACGAACTGTGCACTATCGCCGAACGCCTGCTGGCCGAGGAGTGCTACGAATTCTCTCCCGATGGCCGCGAGGCGTTCCGAAGCTACCTGCGACGGCGCGTCAACCGACCCGGCTTTGCCAACGCCCGCAGCGTCCGCGATGTTCTCGAAGAGGCCCGTCTCCGCCAAGCCCGCCGCATCATGTCGGGTGGACAGCGCCGGTGGTCCCGCCACGACCTGGGGCGGATCGAGCCCGAAGACCTCGGCTCTATCACCGAGCACAACTGAAGGGAAAGCCGTGACCGTGCGCGTCGCCGTCAACGGGTTCGGCCGAATCGGTCGCCAAGTGGTCCGCCGGATCACTCAGAGCCGGGCCGCCGTGGACGTGGTGGTGATCAACTCCCGACGTGCCGAACCCAAGGTCTGCGCCCACCTGCTCAAGTACGACTCCATCTTCGGCTGCTACCCGGGGGAGATCACCCACGACGAGGCGCATCTGGTTGTCGACGGGCGGGCCATCCCCGTGACCCATCAGTCCGACCCACTGCTGTCGCCCTGGCACGCCTTCGGCGTCGACGTCGTGGTGGAGGCCACCGGGCACTTCACCCACCGCGACGCCGCCGCCTCCCACCTCCGGAGCGGCGCCCGCAAGGTGCTCATCACCGCCCCGGCCCGCAATGACGATCTCACCGTGGTGGTCGGCGTGAACGATCACCTCTACGACCCCCACCGACACCATGTCGTATCGGCCAGCTCCTCCACGACCAACTGCCTGGCCCCCGTTCTGAAGGTTCTCCACGAGGCTTTCGGAGTTGAAGGGGCCATCATGACGTCGATCCGTGCCTTCACCCGCGACCAGCAGCTGCTCGACGGTATGCACCACGACCGCCGTCAAGCCCGGTCGGCCACAATGAACATGATGCCCACCACAACGGATGCCGCCCGGGCCATCGACCGGGTCCTGCCCGAGTTGACTGGACGGGTGGTGGGCATCGCGGTTCAGGTACCGATACCCGACGTTTCCCTCGTTGATCTGAACGTGGTACTGACCCAGCCGGCCACGATGGACCAGATCAACGACGCTTTCTCGAAGGCCGCGGCCGGGCCCTTGGGGTCCCTTCTGGGCGTCACCGACGAGCCCTTGGTTTCGGCTGACTTCCAGGGGGAGAGCCGCTCGGCCGTCATCGATCTCACCTCGACCCGAAGAGGGCCCGGGACCCAGGCGAAGGTTCTTGCCTGGTATGACAACGAAGCCGGCTATGCCGCCCGAGTCGTCGACCTCTGCTGCATCCTGGCCGGGGCTGCTCGGCCGACGACGGAGGCAGACCACCAACCGCCCGCGCTCACCACACGGTAGGCGTCGAGGTGCCGCCGGATTCGTCTACGAGCCGAGCGGTTCCCAGTGGTCCCGGCCGAAATGGGCCATGCCGTGGGCGCCGTTGTCGCCGAGGACACGGGCGGCGGAAGACTTCCGGTCCTCGTCGGCGGGCACGCTCAGGACGAGACCACCGGCCTCGAGATGGTCTCGAGCCCTGAACAGGATGCCCTTCTCGTCGCTCATCCACTCGACGAAGCGGTAGACGCGACCCCGTAGCCCGTGATGACGGCCGCTGACATCGAGTCGCTCGGCCCCCTTGGCGCCACAAAGGACCCAGATTCGGTCGCGCTCGAAGCCCTGCTCGACGAGTTCCTCCATGGCGGCCACGACCTGGTCAGGCGCGTCGAGAAACGCCACGACGCTGTCTTCCTCCGGCTTGACGATCCCTTCAGAAGGCTCGGGAAAGGCGAGCTCCTCGTCAGACTGCCCCACCGTCTGCCTCCTTCTTCCCGAATGGGAAGACTCTAGCCCGGAAGGGCCGCCGTCCGCCCGATGCCCCCCTTCTAACACTAATGGCAGTTGACAAAAGAAGCTGCCTTCTCTAGGATCAAGCGTAATCGCTCTTAGAAACGGAGGCAATCCAATGAGTACCGCTGTCATGAAGGACGCGCCCGCGGCCCGAGGCGAACGGACGGCCGTGGCCGCCGCAGCGTGGCGGACGAACCCGGTCGCCCAGGCATTCTGGCTGCTGCGGCTCGGTTTCACCGTCGCCCCGATCCTGTTCGGGCTGGACAAGTTCGCGCACGTCCTCGTCGACTGGGACCGTTACCTGGCTCCCGAGTTCGCAGACGTCCTGCCCTGGACCACCCACGAGCTCATGTACGCCGTGGGCGCCATCGAGATTGTGGCCGGCCTGGTGGTCGCCCTCCGGCCCCGCTTCGGGGGATACCTCGTCGCCGCCTGGCTGGGTGGAATCATCGTCAACCTGCTGATGCAGGCGAACTTCTACGACATTGCCCTGCGGGACTTTGGCCTGCTGCTCGGCGCCCTGACGCTGGCTCGGCTGGCCAGCGCCGTCCGCCCCGGCCTCACGCGGGCCTGATCCGTCCTCGCCGGCTCCCTCGGTCACTTCCTGAGAGGAACGCATCGTTGACCCTCTACGACCTGGCCCACACCCCCCGCGCCAGTTCAGCCGCCCCCCGTCCGGGCCGCCTCCGGATCGCCCGGGAGCAGCAGGCGGTCGATCTGGAGGCGGCCGAGCAGGCGGTCACCGACCTGCTCATCGCCTTGGGCCACGACCCGACCTCGGAGCACCTGGTCGAGACACCCCGGCGGGTGGCGAAGTCCTATGCCGAACTGCTCACCCCCCGGGACTTCAACCTCACCACGTTTCCCAACGACGAGGGCTATGACGAGCTCGTCCTGGCCCGGGGCATCCCCTTCCAGTCCCTCTGTCAGCACCACCTCCTGCCGTTCTCGGGGGTGGCCCACGTCGGCTACCTACCCGGCGACCGGCTCCTCGGGCTTTCGAAGTTGGCCCGGGTGGTCGAGCTCTTCGCCCGCGACCTCCAGGTTCAGGAGCGCCTGACTAAGCAGGTGGCCGACTGGCTGCAAGAGCACCTCTCCCCCAAAGGCGTGGGAGTGGTGCTCGAAGCAGAACATCAGTGCATGACGATGCGAGGTGTCCGGGCGGTGGGGTCGAAAGCGGTCACGTCGGCGCTCCACGGCCTGCTTCGTGACGATGCCCGTTC
>JAICGL010000005.1 GCA_025923175.1 Acidimicrobiia bacterium | reverse complement strand
GACGGGCCCGCCCCCGGCCGGGGAGTAGCGCCGATAGCGCGCCCGGTCCCAGCCGTGACGGGCCCGTCCGGTGGGATGGAAGGGACGGTCGCCCACGGCGGTGAGCGCCTCCCAGTCGAGCGGTGTCGGACGGGCAGCCGAGCGGACGCGACCCCAGAGCCCGTCCCCCTCCAGCAGGACAGCACCGTGGATCACGGCGAGGTCCAGCCCGTCGAGCACCTCGTCGAGGTTGGGAGCCGGCCCCGGGGGTTCGGGGGCGTCAGCCGCACCGGCAGCGGCCAGGCGCGTCACGACGAGGTCGAGCAACTCCCGCGGGCTCAACGGCACCGGACCGCCTCCGTCCGCCCCGAGCAGCAGGACGGGCGGGCGGCTCAACCGGTAGGGCTGGAGCGCCACCGCGGGGCGCGCCCGGAAGACGACGGAGTCCGGGCCGAGCCCCACCTGGACGTGCCGTTCGTCGCCGGTGAGCGGCAGATAGAGCGCTCCCGCCACCGATCCGATCCGGCCGCGGGACCGGAAACCGAAGAGATCCTCGGCGACCAGAACGTCCACCAGCGACCGCAGCACGTCGCCTTCGGACTGGCGCCGATGCTCGTCGGGAGCCAGCGGGACGTTGCTCAGCGTGAAAGCCATGTGCCGATCTTGGCCTGTCGCGCTCTGTAATAGATGGCTTTCGCACACGCGACGTCGATCACCGCCATCCCCATCGGGTTCAAAAGGATGACTTCCTCGTCGCTTTCGCGGCCCGGACGGGAGCCGATCACGATCTCGCCGAGCTCGGCGTGGAGCTGTTCGCGAGAGAAGCTGCCCTCTGTCGTGAGCTGGTGGATGATCTTCCCCTCGCGGTTGCACTGGTCCCAGTCGTCGACCACGACCTTGTCGGCGGAGAGGAAGACGTCCTTGGCGGCGTCCATGATCGAGACGTTGCAGAGCAACGAACCGGGCCGCAGCCAGGCGGCGGGGAGCCACGGCTCGTCGGCGACGGTGGCGGTGACGATCACGTCGCCGGCCCGCACCGCCGACTCCGAATCGGCTGCGATCTGCACGTCGACCTTGGGGTGGTGCGCGGCCACCCCCTGCGTGAGGGCGATGGCGGCGGACTCCTTCACGTCATAGAGCCAGACGGTGGTCACCGATGGGAAGTGCTCCAGCAGCGTGAAGACTTGGCTCGTCCCGATCGGTCCGCAACCGACGCAGGTCAACGACCGGAACCCGGGCTGGGCGAGGTACCGGGCGGCGACGGCAGTCACCGCGGCGGTGCGGGCGGCGCTGATCAACGACCCCTCCATCACAGCGACGGGATAGTGGGTCTCGGGATCGTTGAGCACGATGAGGGCGCTGGCCCGTTCTAGACCGTGCCGCTCCGGGTTGTCGTGCTTGGAGCCGATCCACTTCAGCCCCGCCATCGGCTGCTCCCCACCGACATGGGCGGGCATGGCGATGATCCGGTCGGCAATATGACTGTTCGCGCGCCACCGCAGGTATGGCTTGAGGGGCTGGGCGACGGCGCCCCGGGCGTGGAGGGCGAGGGCCTCGCTGACGGCGTCGACGAAGACGCCGGAGCCGGCGCCGGCGGCCGCGACGACATCGGCGCGGCTCAGGTACAGCAACCCGGACGACGGGTCGCGCGGGTCATTCACGGCAGGACGGTTTCGAAGGCCGGCAGCCGGGCGACCCAGGCGTCGTCGTAGACCTGGTCGAGATAGCGGTCCCCCCGGTCGGGCAGGACGGTGAGGACCTGCCAGTGTCCGGGCAGGCGCGGCCGGAGCCGTTCGATGGCCGCCACCACCGCGCCCGACGAGCCGCCGGCCAGGATGCCCTCGCTGGCCGCCAGCGCCCGGCATCCCGCCACCGCCTCGCGGTCGGTGACGTAGACGACCTCGTCGATCTCGCCCGCGGCGAGCAGCTCGGGCCGGCGGCCGGCGCCGAGACCGGGCACGTGGCGGGGGCCGGGCGGCCCACCGAAGATCACCGACCCGGCGGCATCGACCGCGATCACGCGGAGCCGGGGGAAGGTCCCCCGGAGGCGGCGGGCCAGGCCGAGCAGCGTGGCGGTGGTGCTGACTGGCGCCACGAGACAGTCGAGCGGCCGGTCGAGGTCGGCCAGGATCTCGCCGGCGGTGCCGTGATAGTGCGCCTGCCAGCTGCGCTCGTTGGCGTACTGGTTGATCCAGACGCTGCCCGGAAGCTTCCGGCACAGCTCCGCCACCCGGGCGAGCCGGGCGTCGAGATAGCAGCCGTGGACGTCGGGTTCGGTGACAAGCTCGACCCGGGCTCCCAGTTGCCGGAGAATGCGCAGGTTTGCCGGGGTCGTCTTGGGGTCGACGACGCACGTGAAGTCGAGGTCGTGGACCCGGGCGGCGGTTGCGAGGGCGATGCCGAAGTTCCCCGACGAGCTCTCTATCAGCTGACTCTCAGGTGCGATCGACCCGTCGGCGAGGCCCCGTTCGACGATGTAAGCGGCCGAGCGGTCCTTCATGCTGCCGCTGGGATTCATCAGCTCCAGCTTGGCAAGGACCGTCGGGCCGGGCGGTGGAAACTGGCGGCCGAGGATGACCAGCGGAGTGCGCCCGACACACGCCAGCACCGAAGTGTAAAGCATTCCTTACCTTTCATAGTAGGGCCGCCTCACTGTGACGTTACCCTCCGTGGGAGGCATTCTGGGGTGGTGGGGGAACGCGACGGGCTTGCTGGCAACGTGCCTCCGGCGCGCACGGGCGGCGACATCTTCCGCTCCGACATGGCGCTCACCGAGGCCGTGTGGCGGGAGGCCGGCTCATGGGCGATGGAGGACTGCAGCGCGCTCGGCGTGACGTGCGGCCAGCCCGAGACGATCGAGCTCGGGTTCGCCGCCAACGAAAACCCGCCCGTCCACGTGGTCTACGACCGGGGCGGCCGGCGGGTCGACGCCGCCGAGTTCCACCCCAGCTGGCATTCCCTCCTCGACATCGCCGCGTGGCACGGCCTCATGGGCCGGTCCTGGGCGGAGAAGCAGCAGGGCGCTCACGCCGCCCGGGCCGCCCGCTTCATCCTCCTGGCCCAGGTCGAGGCGGGCGTCATGTGCCCGATCGCCATGACGTACGCCTCGGTCCCGGCGCTGCGGATGGACCCGACGCTGGCCGAGGTGTGGGAGCCGCTGGTCGCGTCGGTGGAGTACGACCCCCGCCCGCTGCCGGGGAAGCAGAAGCGCGGCGCGCTCATCGGAATGGCCATGACCGAGCGGGCGGGCGGATCGGACCTGAGCCAATGCGCCACCGTGGCGACGCCGGTCGGGGACGGGCGCTACGAGCTGACCGGCACGAAGTGGTTCGTCTCGGCAGTGGCATCGGACGCCTTCTTCGTCCTCGCCCGCTCCCCCGCCGG
Source organism: Acidimicrobiia bacterium (assembly GCA_025923175.1). Taxonomy (GTDB): domain Bacteria; phylum Actinomycetota; class Acidimicrobiia; order IMCC26256; family BP-133; genus BP-133. The sequence continues at coordinate 18,561 of JAICGL010000005.1, read as the reverse complement.
ACTGTCGTGCTTCTTCGTCCCGCGGCTCGACGAGGACGGCCGGACCAACGGCTTCCGGGTCGACCGCCTGAAGGACAAGCTCGGCAACCGCTCCAACGCCACCGCCGAGGTGGAGCTCGAGCGGGCAGTGGGCACCCTCGTGGGCCAGGAAGGCCACGGCGTGCGGGCCGTCATGGCCATGGTGGCCGGCACCCGCCACGACTGCATCCTCGGGTCGGCCGCGGTGATGCGCCTGGGTGTGGCCGAAGCCGTCCACTTCGCCCGGCACCGGAACGCTTTCGGTCAGGCACTTGTCGACCAGGGCGCCATGACCGGGGTGCTGGCCGACCTGGCGCTTGAGTACGAAGGGGCCGTGGCGGGGGCGCTACGGCTCAGCCGGGCCATGGAGGAAGCGGCGGCGGGCAACGCCGAAGCCGCCGCCTTCCGCCGCATCGCCGCCCCGGTGCTCAAGTACTGGATCTGCAAGCGCACGCCCGCTCACGCCGCGGAGGCGCTCGAATGCCTCGGAGGCCAGGGGTACATGGAGGACTCCCGGCTGGCGCGGGCCTACCGGGAGGCACCGCTGATGTCGATCTGGGAAGGGTCGGGCAACGTGCAGGCGCTCGACGTCCTCCGGGCGCTGCACCAGGAGTCCGGGGTGGCCGACGCGCTCCTCGGTGAACTCCAGCACGCCCGGGGCGGCAACCGCCTGCTCGACGCGGCGGCGTCGGAGGTGACCGGCGGCCTCGCCGCCGGGATCCCCGACGAGGCGCAGGCCCGCCACTTCGCCGGGCTGGTGGCCCGCACGCTGTGCGCTTCCCTGCTCGTCCGCTCCGCCCCGACGTCCGTCTCCGACGCCTACTGCGAAACCCGGCTCGGCCCCCGCCTGTCCGGCGCATACGGCGAACTGCCCTCCAAGGTCGAGGCCGCCTCGATCGTCGAACGCGCCCTCCCCGAGTCGCACTGAGAGATCCCGATCTCCCTCTCATCCGTAGGAAGGGGGATGGGTGCGACGGGATCGACGATGCAGGTGGGGGTTGGCGCGCCCCCCGGTAGACTCGCTCGACCGACGATGGCTGCCGAGGGTCTCTCCGACGAAGCGCTCCTGGCCGGGCTGACGTTCGGCGACCCCGAAGCGGGGCGGGCTTTTGTGCAGCGCTTCCAGAGCCGGGTGTTCGGCCTGGCGCTCACCATCCTGCGCGATCCGGTCATGGCCGAGGACATCGCCCAGGAGGCGTTCCTCCGGGCGTGGAAGCACGGACCCAGCTACGACCCTCGGCGGGGGACGGTGACCGCCTGGCTGTTGCGGATCACCCGGAACCTGGCCATCGACACTCTGCGCCTGCGGCGGGCGGAGGTGCTGGATCCCGACGTCCTGTCCGCGCTGGCTCCACCGGCCGACGTCAACGTCGAGGACACCGCCCTCACCCGGGAAGCGGCCGGCGCCGTCCGCCGGGCGCTGCAGGACCTGCCCGATGAGCAGCGCCGGGCACTCGTGCTGGCCGCCTTCTTCGGGCGGACGGCGGAGGAGATCTCCCGCGCCGAGGCCATTCCGCTGGGGACGGCCAAGACCCGCATCCGGCTCGGGCTCCGGCGGGTGCGAGCGATGCTGCCGGCCCCGGCAGAGGAGGCGTGACGGTGGATTGCTCCGAAGCCGACTCGATGCTCGACGAGCTCGCGCTCGACGTCCTCCCCGGGGACCGGCGCTCAGAGCTCCTGGCGCACGTCGAACAGTGCCCGAACTGCCGCCATCTCCTCGACCAGCTCTCCGAGACCGCCGACGCCGTGCTGCTCGGCGGTCCGGCGTCAGCGCCGGCCGCCGGCTTCGACGACCGCGTCCTGGCGAACATCGCCGGGGCCCGGAGTCGAGGCCGGGGCCGGGCCGCGCGGGCTCGAGCCCAGGTGCGCCTCCCCGTCGCGGCGGCCGCCGCGGCGGTGGTCGCTCTCCTCATGGTCGGCGGGCTGGGCGGGACCCTGATCGGTCGGTCGTCCGAGAGCGGAGGAGGTTCGGGTCGTCGTTTCCGTACGGTCGACCTCGTCGCCGCCGGTGGAGCGGACGTCGGCGACGTCTCCACCTACTACGGCCGCTCCCCCTGGTACTTCATGCAGCTCAAGGGCGCGCTGCCCGACGGCACCTACCAGTGCGTTCTCGAGCTGGACGACGGCCGCAGCATCCCGCTCGGCCAGATCCGGACGATCGGCGGCGAGGGCGGCTGGGGCGATCGCGTCCCCGTCGACGCCGGCCACGCCACGGCCGCCCGCCTCGTCGACAGCCAGGGCAACTCGGTCGCCACCGCCCGTCTCGGCTGAAACGGGACAAGTCGTCGGGACGGGCGAGATCGGTGCCGATCAGGTGAGATCCGGGCGAGCCGGTCATCCGTAGGACTGGCATGCGTGCGACAACGAAGCTCCTCACGGTCCTGGCCATGGCCGCCGCTCTCGCGCCGATGGCGCCGGCAAGTGCGGCAGTCACCGATGCGGCGATCGCCGACTTCGCCTTCTCGCCGAACCCGGTGAACGTCAAGGTCGGCGACACGGTGAAGTGGACGAACAGCGATAGTTCCCCCCACACCGTCACCGCCGACAACGGATCGTTCGAGTCGGACAGCCTGAGCAACGGCGGCACCTTCTCCCAGACCTTCAACCAGGCGGGGACGTTCGCCTACCACTGCGAGATCCACCCCACCATGCAGGGGACCGTTCAGGTTGCGGTCCAGTCGACGACGACCACCGCCGCCCCGACGACGACCGCCCCGCCCACCACGGTGACCACCGCCCCTGCGACCACCGCCACCGCGCCGACCACCACGCCGACGACCCGGGCGACGACGACGAGCACGGCTCCCCGCAGTACGACGACCGCGCCGCGGCCGACCACGACCGCCACCGCCGCGCCAACGTCCACGACCGTGGCCCCGGTCGAGCCCAGCAGTCCCCCCACGACCGGGGCCACCCCACTCCCGTCCGAGACGACGACGTCCACCCTCGTAGCGGCCGGAACGTCCGGCGACGCCGCTGGCGGCAGCGGCAACGGCGCAATGCTCGCGGCCGGCGCCGCACTGCTGCTCTTGGCCGGAGCCGGCGGCTGGTGGGCACTGCGCCGCTTCAGGGCCGCGTAGCAACCGCCTCCGCCGGCTCGAAGCAGCGGGCGATGACGGCGGCGGCGACCAGGCCGGCCAGCACGATCCCGGTGCCGAGAACGGGTTCGGGCGTGAAGCTCGACGCCAGGATGAGGACCACGCCCGTCGGGACGGCGTAGGTCCTCATCGGGCCGGGGGTCTTGGTGGCGTAGTGCAGGACCCACACGGCCAGCAGGAAGATGCTGACCGGCACGGTGATGGCGAAGCCGGCCTGCGTGTCGGTGAGCTTCGAGTGATGCGTCGCCTGGTCGACGGCGACGGCCAAGCCCGCACCGGCCGCCGCCGCGCTGGCGAAGACGACGTAGTGGCCATACCCCCAGACGAACGGCCCTCGCAACGTCTCGGTGAAGCTCCTCCGGGCGCGTGCGACCACCTGCTCCCCCGGCATGTCGAAATACATCCACCACATGAAGAAGACGATCAGGATCCCGCCCACCACGACAGGCGCCAGTTCTCCGAAGGTGCTCGTGGTGTCCAGCGCCGTCTGCACGGCGACCGTGGCCGACAGCACCGACTCTCCCAGCACGATGAGGGTGAAGAGCCCGTAGCGCTCGGCGATGTGGCCGGGGTGCCATGGTGTGCGGCCGGACGACTCGGCCCAGTAGGGGATGGCCATCTCGATCGCCACGAGAACGACGAAGCCGACAACGCCGGCTGCGCCCGGGAGGGCGAGACGCGCCACCCAGGCGGCCTGGATGGCGGCGAGGCCCCCGGCGTAGCGCAGGGCGCAGCGGCGCCCGTCCGGATGGGAGGCGGCCGCCCGCAGCCACTGGGCCACCAGCGCGAGCCGCATCATGACGTATCCCAGCGTGGCGACCCCGTACTCGTGGTCGCTGAGCCCCCGGGGCACGCCGGCCGCCACCACCAGCACTCCGCTCAGTTGCAGGAGGACGGTCAGGCGGTAGATAGCGTCGTCGGTGTCATAGGCCGAGGCGAACCAGGTGAAGTTCATCCACGCCCACCAGATCCCGAAGAAGATCAGCGGGAAGCCGAGGAGGACCTCGCCGGCGTGGCCATCGACCAGTCCGTGGTGGAGCCCTGAGGCCGCCTGGGCGATAGCCACCACGAAGGTCAGGTCGAAAAGGAGTTCGAGGGGGGAGGCGGCCCGGTGGCTCTGCGCCGGGTCGCGCCCGATCATCGGCACATGCAATTGCATGTGCGCATTCTCAGGTCAGGCTGTCGCGCACCGCAAAGCCAAGGCCTTCGAGCAGATCGGCGAGCTTCTGGTCGAGCAGCCTGCCGGTGGCGGCGATGTCGGTGTCGCCGAAGCTGCCGAACTGGTCGCCGGGCTGGTCGATCGAGAGGTGGGCCTGGCCGTCGACGTCTTCGTAGAGGCAGAGACGCAGCGGGGCGTAGAGCAGGATGCCTGGGTCGTGCCGGTACATCGTCTCGGCGATCGTGTGGTTCCCCATCAGGTAGATGACCGACCGGGCCTGGTGGCCGGCCATGGAGAACGTCGGGGTGGCGTCGATCGTGGCGTAGCGAACGAAGCCGTAGGGGGCGACGGCGTCAATGTCCTTCAGCGCCTCGTCCCAGCTGGAGAGCTGCGGGATGCGGGCGGCGAGGTCGTAAGCGGGGGCGGCGTCCTCGTAGCGGGCCCGGAAGGCGTCGAAGTCGCCGACGTCGATCACGAGGCGGCGCACGGTACGGGTGTGAATGGTCGCGGTCATGTCTCCTCCTCGTTGACTTCCGTGACGAGATCGATGAGCTGGGCGAGGGTGTCGATCTTGTGCTGAAGGTCGCCGTCGAGCTTGGCCTGGAGCGTGGTGATGCCCGCCCGTCGGTAGAGGCGGAGGCGCTCCTTGACCATGGCCGGAGTGCCGAGCAGGTTCGTCTTGAGGCCGATGTCGAGTGGCACCCGCTCGGCCGCCTCCTCGCGCCGCCCGGCCAGCCACAGGTCCTGCACGGCGGCCACGTCGTCGGCGAAGCCCTGGCGGGCGAAGGCGGCGTTGTAGAAGTTCGTGTCCTTGCTGCCCATGGCGCCGATCGTGAACGCGTAACCGCGGGCGTGGCGGGCGGCCGCCTCGTCGACGTCGTCGGTGAACTCGACGGCCACCGGGATGAGCAGGTCGAGACCGGCCAGCGTGCGGCCGTCGCCGGCTCTGGCCACCCCTTCCTGCAGGTACGGCAGGAACGCGTCGGCGGCGTGCTCGGGCAGAAATGCGTTACCGATCCAGCCGTCGGCGAGTTCTCCTGTCAGGGCAAGGTTCTTCGGTCCGAGGGCGGCGATGTAGATGGGAACGGGCGACGGCGGCAGCATCGACCGGATCGCCCGCCCCGGCCCGCCGGGCAGCGGCAGGTCATACACCCGGCCATGGTGCTCGAGGCGCTCGCCCGCTGCGACGCGCCGGACGATATCGATGGTCTCCCGGGTGGCGGCCAACGGCGAGGCGAACCTGACGCCGTGCCAGCCCTCCATCACCTGCGGCCCGCTGGTGCCGAGCCCGAGCAGGAAGCGCCCGCCCGACAATGTCTGGAGCGACATGGCCGCCATGGCCAGGTTGGCCGGGGTGCGTGCTCCAACCTGCACGATGCCCGAGCCGAGCCGGATTCCGCTCGTCCGGGCGGCGAGGTAGGCCAACGGCGTCAGGGCGTCCTGTCCCCATGCTTCTGGGACCCAGACGGAGTGTGCCCCAAGCCGGTCGGCTTCGACGGCGAAGTCCACGTCCTCCGCTGTGAGCACCACCGATGCAATGGCAACCCGCACGAACCGGGACTTTAGCCGAAGTCAGTTTCTCAAGTGAACTGACTTGTGGGGGCAGGGATCGCGGCTCCCCGGCGCCCTGGCTCAGAACTTGACGTTCCCGCTCCTGTGGTCGAGCCCGGCCCGGAACGGAGGGCGGGACAAAAAGGACGGAACACCGGAGGTTAAACCTCCTTTTTCGTGGGGCAAAGGAATTCCTGAGAGCCCAAACCGGCGCTTGAAACGAAGGCCCGGGGACTTGGGGGGACTTCCTGGTTTGTCTGTCCCTGGCTCGTCGCGTTCTGAGGAGGACGGCCGTGGCGCTGGTGAAAGTTCGTGCCTGGCAGGCGATGACCGCGGCAGCCGCCGCACTGGTGGCGGGAGGCGTCCTGCCAGCCCGGGCGGACACCACCGCCGGGCAGGATCGCATGGCCCCGCAGAACTACACGACCGAGTGCTCCACGCCCCGCGTCGATGTCGGGACGAGGACGTGCCACTACACCTTCCATTACACCCGCACCATCGAGACGTTCGTGGTCCCGCCGACGACCGAGCCGGTGCAGATCACGGCCGTCGGTGCGCCGGGTAGCGGGGCACCGGGCATGCAATCGCGCGGCGCCACGGTCACCGCTTCGTTCGCCTCGTTGAGCGGCATGCCGATCTTCATCACCGTCGGCGGCGACGGAACGTTCGACGGCTACAACGGCGGCGGCCTCGGTGGCGGAGGCGGCGCGTCGGACATCAGGATCGGTGGGCCGGAGCTGGAGCACCGTGTCATGGTCGCCGGAGGTGGCGGTGGCTGGGGCCAGCAACTGACCTTCGACGAGAAGCTCGGTGATTACACGCTGATCAAGATCAAGGGCGGCGACGCCGGGCAGCCCGGCCTCGGGTCAGGCGGGCAGCCGGGCACCTTGACGAAGGGCGGGGCGGGCGGCGGCACCGAGTACGCACCGGGCACCCCCGGTAGCTTCGGCCGCGGTGGCGCAGGCGCCGAGGGCTACGGCGGTGGCGGCGGCGGCTACTACGGCGGGGGCGGTGCGGGCGGTTGCGTAGGGAGCAACGCTGAAGGCACCGCCCTGTGCCTGGATTCGCAACCCGGCAGCGGCGGCGGCGGCTCTTCGCTCCTGCCGGCGACCGGCTCCTTCCTCCCCACCGAAGACCCCACATCCCGGGTCACGATCACGGTCACGCACTACGGATGGTGGAAGCCCTGATAGGAGCGTAAGAGGTCGTAGACGTACGGGGTCGAATATGCGACTCTGACAACAGGAGGGGGGTCAGCACACTCGGAGCTGGGGCCGGTCGAGACCCTGAATGAGGCATGAGCGTCCTTTCCCGATGGAGGAAGGGGTTGTCGGCGACCAACGCCGGAATCGCTTTGCCTCCGTCTGGTGAGACGGCGCTTCCGGCCCCCGGTCTCGAGCAAGTACCGGTACCTGGCCGCTGGCGCCGCCTCACCCCCCGACGCATCGTCGTCGGCGCACTCCGGTCGGTCTTGAAGCTGAGTACGACGGTCATCATCCTCGTCGTCGTCGGCCTCGTTGCGGCATCGACCGCGCTGGCCACCTACGTCTTCATGCCGCTGCCGGTCAACCTGCCGGAGGAACGGCTCCAGCCGGAACGGCAGGCGTCGACCGTCTTCGCCCTCGACGGCACGCCCATCGGCGTGTTCAAGGGTGTCGAGACACAAGTCGAGGTCTCCCCGGAGAACATCCCCGACACGATCCGCCGAGCGGTGATCGCCGCCGAGGACCACCGCTTCTTCAGCCACAAGGGTGTGGACTGGAAAGCGGTCGCGCGGGCGGTGCAAGAGAATCGAAAGGCCGGGAAGGTCGTCCAGGGGGCGTCGACGATCACCCAGCAACTGATCCGGAACCTTTACACCGGCAGCGAGCGGACCTTTGCCCGCAAGGGGCGGGAGGCGCTGCTGGCCATCCAGGCGGAGCGGGTCTACTCCAAGGAGGAGATCCTCGCCCGCTACCTCAACACGGTCTACCTCGGCGAGTCGACCTTCGGGGTCGAGGCCGCCAGCCAGTCGTACTTCCGCAAGCCGGCCAAGGACATCACCCTGTCGGAGGCGGCGCAGCTGGCCGGTGTCATCCCCGCTCCCAGCGTGTACTCACCCCGGGCCAACCGGGAGCTCGCTGAGCAGCGCCGCCTCCTCGTCCTCGACCTGCTGGGCGAGCACCGCCTGGCAACAGCTGAAGAGTTGGCCAAGGCCCGGGCCGAGAAGCCGGTCATCTACCCGCCCCCCAAGGTGGACACCGCGTTCCCCTGGTTCATGGACTACCTGCGCGTCTACCTCCTCAACGTGAAGGGCTATACGGCGCAACAGGTCTACGGCGGCAGCCTGCGGATCGAGACGACCTTCGACCCCCGCCTGCAGGAGGCGGCCGAGCGAGCGGTGGCCCGGCTCAACAAGCCCAAGGACCCGGAAGCGGCGCTGGTGGCGATCGAGCCCCAGACGGGCTTCGTCCGTGCGATCGTGGGTGGGCGCGACTGGAACAAGTCGCAGGTGAACCTGGCGCTGGGTCGCCTCGGCGGCGGTTCGGGCCGCCAGGCCGGGTCGTCGTTCAAGCCCTACGTGATGGCGGAGGCGTTCGAGCAGGGCATCCGGCCCGACAAGCGGTATGCAGCCCCGGCCTGCGCACGGCCCAAGGGCTTCGACAAGCCGGTCTGCAACTACGGCCACTCGGGATACGGCGGCGTCGACCTGCGGACGGCGATGCACAAGTCGATCAACACGGTCTTCGCCAAGCTGATCTCCGACGTCGGTGTCATGCCGACCGCGGAAATGGCGCTGCGGTTGGGCATCAAGGGCATCGACCTCAAAGCGAAGCAGTACGGCGTGCTGGCCCTCGGCACCCAGGAGACCTCGGCGCTGGAGCAGGCCTCGGCCTTCGGCGTGTTCGCCAACCATGGCGTGCGGGTCGAACCCACGCCGGTGCTGCGCATCCTCGACGTCAAGGGCGAGACGGTCGAGGACAACCGCAAGCCCAACGGGAACCAGGTCATCAGCCCAGCGGTCGCCGACAACGTCACCTCCGTCCTCCAGGGTGTCGTCGAGAAGGGGACGGCGACCCGGGCCAAGATCGGCCGGCCGGCCGCCGGCAAGACCGGCACCTCGGAGAACTGGGAGAACGCCTGGTTCGTCGGCTACACCCCGACGTTGTCGACCGCGGTGTGGATGGGCCACCCGAATGCCAACAAGACGATGGCCAACGTGCACGGCGTTCCCCACGTCGTCGGTGGCAGCCTCCCGGCCATGATCTGGAAGGACTTCATGGTCGAGGCCCTCAAGGACGTCGAGCCCCTCCCCTTCACCGAAGCGGCTCCCATCCTGCCGAGCCGGGCCGAGGCCGAAGCGAAGGCGCGCGTCGCCGCCGAACTGCGCTTGAGCGAGCGTGCCGGCTTCGACCTCCCGCCCGGCCGCACCGCCGAGGACATCCCACCCGGCGGCCCGCTCTGGGCTCCGGCTCCCAAGCCCAACGCCAAGGCTCCGGCGGCCCCGCCGCGGCGCACCACGACGACGACGGCACCCCCGTCCTCGAACGGCGAATCGCAACCGGAGGCAGAGGAAGGCCCGTCGCCTCCGCCTGACGAGCCGCCCACGACGACGACCCAGCCACCTCCGTCGCGCCGCCCACCGCCTCCACGCGATCCGCTCCCCCTGCCGTTCGGCAACGACTGATCCTCGCCAACGGCTTGCGGGGCCGTTCGTCGGTAGGCTCGACGCCGTGGAATCAACGGCGGATCGTTACCGGAAGGTGGCCGGCGCCTTCAGCCGGCGGGTCCGGGAGGTTCCGCCCGGCGCCTGGGACAATCCCGCTCCCTGCGAGGGCTGGCTCGCCCGCGACATCGTCCGCCACCTGGTCGAGTGGATGCCCGGGCTGTTCTTCCGCTCTGCCGGGCTCGACCCGCCGGCCATCCCATCCGTCGACGACGACCCAGTCGGCGCCTGGCTGGCGCTCGATCGCGCCCTCCAGTCGGCCCTCGACGACCCGGTGGTCGCCGGCACCGAGTTCGACTCTCCAGCCGGCCGCCACACAGTCGAAGCCGCCATCGACATGTTCGGCACATCCGACATCCTGGTCCACACGTGGGACCTCGCCCGAGCCACCGGCCTCGATGAGACCCTCGACCCGGACGAGGTGCACGGCCTCCTCCAGGGCATGGAACCGATGGACGCCGTCCTCCGCGAGAGCGGCCACTTCGGCCCCCGGGTCGACGTCCCCGCCGACGCCGACGAACAAACCCGCCTCATCGCCTTCACCGGCCGCCACCCGTAGCGGGAGGAGAATCCCGGCCGTCAGCGAACCTTCCTTCCGTGGGGGATTTGTCAGGGTTTCGCTGGGCACTGCCCGTCGCCGTCGCGTTCGGTCTCGGCGCCTGTACTTCGGCGGGCATGTCCGTCGGCAAATCCGCCGGGGTGTCGGCGGCCGGCGTCTCCTTCGCCACGGCCGGCAGCTGCAGCATGTTCCCCGCCTTCAAGCCCGGTGACCGCCTCCAATTCGACAACGATGTGGGCGAGCCGCAACGAGGCGACATCGTGTCGTACCGGGCGAACTTTCCCGGGGCGCCGAGAGAGATGGTGCACCGGGTCGTCGGCCTTCCCGGGGAACGACTCGAACCCGCTCCCGACGGCGGCGTCCTCGTGAACGGCGCGCCCCTCGTCGAGGGCTACCTGCCGGCCGGCCTGACCACCTACATGCGCGAGCCGGTCGAGGTTCCCGCCGATCACTGGTTCATGCTGGGCGACAACCGGGAACGCTCGTCCGACAGCCGCGTGACCGGCCCCATCCCCCGCGCCGACATCCTCACCAAGCTGACCAACGTCGAGCCGGTCAAAAGCGACGACGAAGACCCCTGCTGATGGCCGAAGGGTCGCTCAGCCAGCCCTGGGGCGCACAGCCCGGGACACTTCGCGTCGCATGTGGCTTCAGCAAGGACGACGAGCGCCGGCCGACGAATTCTCTAGAGATGGACAACCGACGCCCTAGCCGAAACGCGGTCAATGCCCGCTCAGTCCGCGGTCTCGCCGCCATCGTGCACCGCGCCCGCGGCTGGACGTGCGACGTGCGGGAAGTGGCGCTCGATGACCAGTCCGGCAAGCTCCACGTCCCCCTGTTCGCGAGGGCGCACCGCTCATCGACCGACCGCATCGCAGCCGGCGAGCTGGTCGTAAACCGGGTGGAGGAGTTCGTAATCGAGGGCGCAGCGCGACGCCGCTGGTTCGAGTTCGACGGGGTGGCCTACGAGCCGACGACCCGGCGGGTCTCGATCCGGTCCGACGGCCGCAGCCAGTTCGCCCTCACCGTCGAGGAGCTCGACGTCACGCTACGGATCCGCCCGCAGAGCCGCCTTCACTCGTAGAGCCCTGAGCCAACCGCCACCCAGCGACGACCCGCTCAGGGTCGAGGGGGGCGAGCTCCGTCGGCGGACCGAAGGTCGTGTGCGAGTTCACGTAGATGATGCGCTCATTGATGGCCGCCACCAGCCGGCGCACCTCCGCCTCGCTCCTGGCGTTGCCGATCCTGGCCAGCGTGTCGTGGTACTCCCTCCGGAGCACCAGCGTCGGCGGGTCGACGGACAGCTGCTCCTCCCGGAGCTTCTTGCGCAGCCACCACAGCTCGTCATACGGACGGGCAAGCTCGGCGATCGGCTGCCCGGTCCCGGGCAAGTTGTCGAAGTCCCCCGCTTCAATGCTTTCCCGGATCTTCTTCTCGACCCAGGACTCCCAGCTGACCCCGGGCGGTTTCTGCTGCTCGGTCATCCCTCACAGCGTAAGCGCTACGAAGGTCGGTAGGACCGGCCGAGCACTTCAGTAGGGTCGGCAGGCCATACCAGCCTGCCGGACAGGCCGACCGAGGGTTCCGCGGCCCGGCCGTGCCGCTAATCCGCACGATCCGACCCGAAAATGATCCGGCAATATCGCTCGCCTCGCGGACTGGCGGTCCTCACCGCGCGATAACCGCGGTCAGGAGCGCCAGAACGTGCTTCGGTCGTCCACACAACGAAACGGCGGTCCCCACCGCGCTCTCACCGCGGTGAGGAACGCCAGTTCCGGTAATCGGAACGTGCCGATATAGGGCGCATCGTTCCCTCAAGTTGCGGGGTGGCGTGCCTTAGTTCGGGACGGTGGGCGAGCAGTAGTCGACCGGGCGCGGTCGCTCGTGGGCGGCGAACCAGTCGACGTTCGCCTGCCGGCGTGCCTCAACAGTCGGACGGGCGCCCTTGGTGACGACGGTGGCGTCCACGCTGACATGTGAAGGGCGGACGACGACGCGAACCCGGTCCATGTTTCGTGCCGCCGGGCCGCTCATCGCTCGCCCGGCGATGTCGAATTGCTCGCCCCAGGCGGGCGCCATGAACAGGTCGTCCGCTGTGCACCACACGAGGGAGGTGTGGGCGAAGGGCGAGGTGCGGAGGAACCCCGTGACTTTGTTGCCCTGTCGGACCAGGAACACCTGGCGACCGGCGACGTCGTGTGCCGACACGCCCTGTGGCACCACGGACAGGGGGATACCCTCCGTATCCGCAGGCGTGAGTGCCTGTACCCCGGCGGCAGCCAGAGTGATCGCGCAGACCGCCGCCGCCCCCGTAGCAATCAAACGCCGCAGTCCAGCCACGGCCCCATCATGCCGACCCATGGGGGCGCTTTCCAGGCGAAGCGGGCGGTCACCTGAAGCCCTGCCAAGAGGCAACTCCACGACCGCAAGTTGCCGATCAGGCGCTGTGCAAACCATACGATTCCGCTGTGATGCCCCCCGATTAACTCGGTCCCGGTGCATGGTCGTTCGGCGGTGGTGTGAGGCAACGTCGAGCCAATAGGTGGATGGTCGTCAGGCGGACGCTTATGGTGACCGCGTGAGCCCAAGCTCTCCGTTACGAATGGCGCTGGTGACGGCGGCCTCCAGTGCCTTGCTGCTTTCCGTCGCCTTCTGGTTCGGTCGCAATGACGAATCTCCGCTCCGCGACTGCGGACGCCAGGGTCCGACCGGATCGACACCATGCTTGTACCGCTGTCCCCATTCTGTGCCCCTCGGGGCTCCACCAAGAGTCACCTACGCTCCCTGCGTCCACGATCCGACCGGTGAGATATTCCCGACGACAACGACGGCCCCCGGCACTCCGCTGCCGCCCGGAGCAGTTCGCCCGGCCCCGGTCACGACGTCTTGACGGAGGAACTCCGAGGCGGTGTCTGTGGACGCACCCAAAGTACCGATACGGGGCGAATACGTACCCGCCGTCAGCTGTGTCGGGGCACCGGTTCCATGGCCACTGCTGAAGGGGCCAGAACCAACACCAGCCCAGCGACGAGAGCGGGGACGTTGAGGGGCCAGGCGAAGTAGGTCGGGGTGGCGACGGAGACCAAGAGCAGGACGCCACCCCATCGGATCGCACCCCGCCGCAGGGCGACGGCGGCTGCGGCGGCAGCTGCCGGGAAGACCACAGAAGCCAGCCTGACAAGCCACCGAGCATCCGGTGTCGAGTTCGGCACGGAGACGAGAGCGATCAGGGCGCCAGCCACGGCCCAGGCTGCGGAGCCAACGGTGACCATCTGCCGTGTCGCCTTCATTGCCGCCTCCTCCGTCGCGTCCTATCTGGCGGCTGCATCGGACTGCGGTCGGTCAGCGTCACTTCGAATCCCCGGGCTTCGCCGAGGCCCCGGCGGGCGGGAAGACCTGGCGGATCTCTTGGATCAGGGCGATGACATCGTCGAGGAGGGAGCGCATCACCGGGAGGCGGGTGAGGGCGATCGCGCGCACCACCAGGGGGGCGGTGCGGTGCAGGACCCGGCGGGTGGCGGAGATGTCGGGCGTGGGGTCATGCACCCAGAACAAGACGATCCCCATGAAGTACAGCCAGAGCAGCTCGGGGAGCTCGGGGCGGATCCGCTTGGGGATCTTGGCGTCGGAGCCGTCGAGCACCTCGACCCACAGGGCAACGGCGGCGTCGCGGGCGGGGGTCGATTCGGCGCTGAAGGGGCTGAGCGGGCTGGTGGGCTCGGCGGCGTTCTTGAAGAACTTGCCGGCGAATGGGCGGTAGGGCTCCATCACGGAGAGCCATGCCTCGCCAATGCCAATGATCCGGGCAGTCAGGTCGGTCTCGCCCTCCAGGACGGGCCGGGCGGCTGCGGCATGGTCCACCTGCGCCCGGTCGTAGAAGCCCTGGATCAGCTGCTCCTTCGACTCGAAGTAGTAGTAGGCGTTGCCGACCGACACGCCGGCCTCGGTGGCGATCGCCCGCATCGTCGTCGCGTCGTAGCCGCGCTCCCTGAACAAGCGGAGCGCGGCGTCGATGATGGCCGAACGGGTACGGGCCGCTTTGGAGTCGGCCACCTCCGCCGGGGTCATGCCCCGGCGGGGCCGGTCGCCGGCGGAGGCCACCCGCTGCTCGGGGCCGCCCAGGCCTGGGCCGCACGCTCGGTCTGGTGCCGCTGCACGGCCCGGCGCCGGAAGGCGTTGAGCGTCCACACGTTCATCAGGTGGATGAGACCGATCACGAGAGCGACACCGCCGACCTTGCTCGACAGCAGCTCCATCAGCTCGCGGCCGGTCATGACCTCGTCGGAGGACGCCATGAAGTTCGACAGGAACCCGAAGTTGAGGAGGTAGAAGCCGATGACCAGCAGCTGGTTCACCGAGTGGGCCAGCCGGTCGTCGCCGGCGAAGACGTCGACGAGGAACACCTCGCCGTGGCGGCGCAGAGCCCGCCCGACCCAGATCGTCAGCGGCACCACCACCGCCAGATACAGCAGGTAGGCAACAACTGTCAGGTCCACGGTGACCCTCTTTCTCCGAAGTTGAACGTGTTCAATTACGTTGTACGCCCGCCCCAGCCGCAGGTCAAGCACTTTTTTGAACACGCTCAAAAAGTTGGTGGCGGCCGGGGCCGGAGCGCCCGGTACGCTCCCCCGGCGTGACCGCTCCCACCCTCGTCCTGCTGGCGGCCGGCATGGGCTCCCGCTTCGGCGGGCCGAAGCAGATCGCCCCCATCGGCCCGGGCGGCGCGGCCCTGATCGACTACGCCGCCCGGGACGCGATGGCTGCCGGATTCGGGCGGCTGGTGCTCATCGTGCGCGGCGAGATCGCCGACGCGGTCGACGCCCACGTCCAGGAGCACTGGCCCGCGGAACTCCGCCCGGAGTACGTCCGCCAGGACCTCGAGCCGGCGGCGGTGGCGGCCACCTCCGCCGGCCGGCAGAAGCCGCTGGGGACGGCCCACGCCCTCGTCGCCGCCGCTCCGTCGCTCGACGGCCCGTTCGGTGTGGCCAACGCCGACGACCTCTACGGCGCCTCGGCGTTCGCCATGCTGGCCGACCATCTCCGCCAGGGTGGCGGGCACGCCCTCGTCGGCTACCGCCTGGCCAATACGCTGCTCGGCGACCGGCCGGTCAACCGGGCGCTGTGCGAGGTCGACGCCGACGGCAACATCACCCGCATCGCCGAAGGCGCCGTCCACGTCGGTGACGGCGAGCTCACCTGGCGGCCCATCGGCGGATCGGACGACGACGCCCGACCGATGAAAGGCGACGAGCCGGTGTCCATGAACCTGTGGGGCTTCACGCCGGCCATCCTGCCGGTCCTCAAGGACGCCTTCTCCGAGTTCGAAGCCGGTGGCCGTATCGCCGCCGGCGAGGAACTCTTCCTGCCCAACGTGGTCGGCGAGAACCTCCGCTCAGCCGGCGGCGATCTGGTCGTGACGATGCTCGTCAGCGACGATCGCTGCCTGGGCGTGACCCACCCCGACGACGTACCGCTGCTACAAGAGACGCTGCCCGGCCCAGCCTGGTAACTGCGCTAGTGGTCGTGGTGCCCCGACGGCTTGTTGGCCGCCGCCGCCGGGGCGATTCCCCCGTTGGCCTCGGCCGGCGCCGGCGTGGTGCCCGACGTGAGATCGTCGGTCTGCCACACGTGCATGACCATGATCCCCATGGCGTCGGGGATCGCCTCGGCCGAGTCGTACACCGATTCGAGGTCGAGCGTGTCACCCTTCCGCACGATCCCGAGGGAGTCCCAGGAGCAGTAACTCATCGACTCGATCGTGCCCATGTATGGGGCCTTGGTCCCGTACCCGGCCCACGACGTGCAGATCCGCTGACCGGTCGTCTGGTTGGAGACCGAGATGCGGTCCCCGCCGGTGTGGACGTGGCCTCCGGTCGCCACGACGCGACCGGTGATCGTCGACGGCCAGGTCCAGTGCGTGCTCGTCGGCCCGGCCGGGACCTCGTACTCCGACGTGCGGCAGTTGGCGACGTCGAGCCAGACGGGCGTGACCGGACGGACGCCGGCGGTCGAGCCCGGCAGCCAGTCGATCTTGAAGGTGAAGAAGACGGTCTTCGCCTCCTCGGAGTGGTTCATGATGTGGAACACGCCGGTGACCGGGTCACGGCCGAGGTGGTAGCCGTAGCCCGGCGGCAGCACCTTGATGGTGCGCTCGTTGCCCGAGGCCAGGAACCGCTCCCCGAGGCGGCCGTAGAACGTGTCCTTCCCGCAGGTCGTGTCGGGCTGACCCGTGTTGAACAGCACTGCGTGATGGAGCATGAGCCCGCTGTCGAGGTTGGCGGGCGTGCCGTCCTCGTAGACGAGGTCGGGCTCGGCCCGGGTGATGTAGCAGTCCTCGCACGGCTTCGGCACGTTGGGCATGAAGACGTTGGCGTGGTCCATGTCGCCGCCCCGGCCGGCCGGCGGCAGCATGAACGGCCCGTACCGCACGATCGTCTGCTTGACGCCCTCGGTCGGTGACCCCCCGGTCGGGTCGGCCCCCGCCCCGTCGAACATGAGCCCCGGAAGGAGCAGCCCGACCGCGGCCAGCCCCATCCCCAGTCCATACCCCAGTCGCTTCATCATGTACGCGACCGTACCCGAGTCGCCCCCGCCGGGACAAGTAGGTCCAGATCAGTCGGATTCGGCCTCGGGCAGGGTTTCGCCGTACTCCATGACCATGCTGCCCGGGACCTCCTGGAGGAAGAGGGCAAACCCCTCCCGGGGCTCGCCCGTCACCATGCTCCAGGCGTCGGCCAACCCGGTGATGAGGTCGTGCTTCACGTCGGCGGTCCGGCCCGCCCGGATGATCCCGACCATGCGTCCATGCGCCACCGGCTCGTCGCCGACGAACAGGTTCCCGGGCGGAACCTCGACGAACGACACGTTGACGTAGCGCGCCGGCGCCCCCGTCACGGAGGTGTGAACCTTGGTCACCGCCCGGGCGATCTCGGTCTTGAGGCCGGCGCTCGGGCTGTCGGACGGAATGGTGAATTGGTAGAAGGGCACCGTTCCCTCCTCTCGGAGCCGCTGCGTCCTTGGCGGCTCACGCCGCCCTTGTCGGGGGGACACCCCCCATCCCCCCGGGGACCGTATCCGGCCGGCGTCCGATTCGGGCAAATCGCGCGATTCGGGGCTTGTAACCCGTTTGCAACAGGAATCGGCCGGTTCGAGCACGAATGGGGTCATGATGATCGGCGACCCCCTGTCGCCGGCGTAATGGCGTCCCCGCTCTGACCCCCAACATTCGGAGTGGGAGGGAGGTCTGATGGAACGACGCGAAATCGTGCCGCTCATGGTGGCGGCGATCGCGGCGGTCGTCACCACCCTTGTGCCCATTGGCGGAGCCGGGGCCGACACGAGCGGCGCCATGGTGATCGTGCGCGACTCCAACTACACGCCGTCCCGGGTGGGAATCCGTCCCGGCGACGTCATCATCTGGACGCGGCCCGACGGCACGACACTCACGCACTCAGTCACCTCCGACGACGGGCGCTTCGACGCCGAACTGACCGACCAGCGGCGCAATGTCGGCTTCCGTTTCCAGGAGGCCGGCACCTACGCCTACCACTGCAAGTACCACGGCAGTGCCGGCGGCGGCGGGATGGCCGGCGTGATCGTCGTCGAGGGTGACGCCACCACGACCACCACCGCCCCGGGCCCCACCACGACCACCACCCCGACGACCGGGCCGACGACGACGACGAGCACCGCGCCGACCACCACGACCACACTCCCGCCGACCACCACGACCACGAAACCGCCGAAGCCACCCAAGACCACGACGACGACGACGCCTCCTCCTCCACCGCCTCCGCCCACGACCGACAACACCCAGCCCCCGCCTCCGGCCTGGGAACCCCCGCCCCCTCCGCCCCCGGGGCCCCCGTCGAGCGGCGCGATGACCCCGCCGCCGATCGGCCGCCCGGCACCTGAGCCGCCGCCGCGGCGCGCCCCGCCGGCCAACACGAAGGACCGGGCCGCGGGCGCAAACCCCAGTAACGGCAAGGAACCCGCCCCTCCGACCACCGACACCACCGCGCCTGCTGCGCCCGATCCGGCCGCCATTGCCGCTGCCGAAGCCGCCGCGCTGGCAGCCGCCGCGGCGGCCGCCCCACCGCCCGACGCTGCGCCTCCGGCACCGCCCGGCCCGCCCGCCGTCGAGCCCCTCGACCCGGCGATCCTCGACACGCTGGCCGCCGTCAACGAACGACCGCCCGACGACGGCTCGAGCCTGCTGCTCGTTGCCGGCCTCGGCCTCGCGCTGTTCGTCCTCTGTGTGGCCGCCTGGGCCTGGTACCACCGTTCGAGTCGCTACATGCCCGCCTGACCAACCTCCTAGGAGAAGGTCGAGCCGCGGGCTGACAAGCTCCGGGCGGAAGACGGGCTGGTGCTGGGATCACCCCGTCTTCCGCTCGGTTGCCCGCCCCCGAGTCCCAGCGCTACCGGCACCTATACCGCTGAAATCACCCAGGAAAGACCGACAGAGAAT
>JAICGL010000004.1 GCA_025923175.1 Acidimicrobiia bacterium | reverse complement strand
TCCAGTTCGTGCCCCAGATCCAGCCGCAGGTCGCCCATCTGACGGTCTTCCAGCGGACGCCGCCGTGGATCCTGCCGCGATGGGACCGCCAGTTCTCCGGCGTCGAACGATGGGCGTTCCGCTATCTGCCCCTGGTACAGCGCCTGGCCCGCACCGGCATCTACTGGGGCCGGGAGCAGATGGTGGCGGGCTTCGTCGTCGCCCCCAACCTGATGCGGGTGGCCGAGCGGCTGGCCCGCCGTCACCTCCACCGGTCGGTGCGCGATCCCGAGCTGCGTGCCAAGCTCACGCCCGACTACCGCATCGGCTGCAAGCGGATCCTGATCTCCAACGACTACCTGCCTTCGCTGACGCGGCCCAACGTCGACCTCGTCGCCGCCGGCCTCTCTGAAGTGCGCCCGAACTCGGTGGTGGCGGCCGACGGCACGGAGCACGAGGTCGACACGATCATCTTCGGCACCGGCTTCCACGTCACCGACATCCCCGTCGCAGACCGGATCGTCGGGCGCAACGGCGTAGCACTGAAGGAGCACTGGGCCGAAGGAATGAAGGCCTACAAGGGAACCGCGGTGCCCGGCTTCCCGAATCTTTTCCTGCTCGTCGGACCCAACACCGGTCTCGGCCACAGCTCGCAGGTCTTCATGATCGAGTCGCAGATCGCCTATGTGCGCGATGCCGTGCGCCACATCGACCGGACCGGCGAGGTCGTGGAGGTTCGGGAGGAGTCGGAGACAGCCTGGGACGACGGCGTGCAGCGGGCCATGGCCCGCACCGTGTGGACGACCGGCGGCTGCGCCAGCTGGTACCTCGACGACCGGGGCCGCAACACGACGCTCTGGCCCGGTTCGACCTGGCGTTTCCGCAGGCACACGGCGGGCTTCGATACCGACGCCTATCGGGTGATCGAGCCGGCCCCCACGACCGAGCCGATCCTGGCCTGAGGACGGCCAGGCGTGGGGCAGGGGCCCCACGCTCTGGAGGAGCCTGGGGTTGGGGCCCCGGGCGGGAGCGGCGAAGCCGCCAGAAGCATCCTTCGAAGGGGCCCCGTCAGGGGACCCCTGAGAAGGCGGCGAAGCCGACGCGGTGGACGCCGTTGATCTTGGTGAACTCGCCGACGATGTAGAGGTGGCCGTCGTCGGCGGTGGCGGTGTAGGGCCCCGTCGGCGTGTTGGCCGTCGGGTTCCAGTCCTGGATCTTCCCGTCGTGGTCGAAGGCCGAGAGGTGCGCCCGGGCGGTCCCGTCGGGGCAGTACTGGTAGCAGTCGGAGTCGGGCTGGACGATGTTGTCGTAGTGCCCGATCAGATAGACGGTGGTGGCGGTCTCGACGACCGCCAGGTTGTCGCCGTCGGTCTTGACCTCCCAGGTGCCCTCAGGCTTGCCGTGCGGACGGAAGGCGATGAGCCGCCCGCCGGTCCCGCCGGTGGCGGCGTAGAAGGTGTGGCCGTCACGGCCGGCGGTGAGACCGAAGACGGGCCGGTCGATCTTGGTCTGCCAGGGGGTCGGCTGGCCGGACTTGGCGTCGAGACTCACGAGCCCTGAACGGCCACCGAACGACAGGAACGAGCCGCCGACGTGGACGGTGGTGCCGTCGGCTGACGCGATGAGGGCATGGACACCGCCGGGGCGGGTCTTGTCCTTCACGCCGGTGTGGCCGTAGTAGCGGCCGCCGGCGTCCTCGGGCGGCAGCCAGGGGAGCAGGCTGCCCGTGGCGGCGTCGAGGGCGGCCAGGTGCGGGCGGGTCTCGACCGTGCCGTCGGCACCGGTCAGCTGGGTGAAGTCTCCACCGACGTAGAGCACCTGCCCGTCGGGCGACAGGGCGAGCGCCCGGACGATGGCGTCGGGCTTGGGTGGGCGGAAGGCCGCGTCGATGGCGCCGGTGGCGGCATCGAGGGCGGCCAGGCGGCTCTGGGTCGTCCCGCCGATGCGCGAGAACGTGCCACCGGCGTAGATGCGCCGCCCGTCGGGCGCCACCAGCAGCGCCCGGACCTCCTTGTCGGCGCCGGGATTCCAGTCGGCCAGCTTCTTGCCGCTGTCGCTGAAGGCGGCGAGGTGCTTGCGCTCCACGAGGGCGGCGGTGTCCTTCGACCCGGGCGGTGACACGGCCTGGAAGTCGCCGCCGAGATACACGGTGCCGCCGCTGGCCGCCACGGTCAGGACCCGTCCGGCCCTGCCGGTCTCGGCGGCGATCTCGGTGCCCCAGGTGCCGTCGTCAGCGGTGGAGGAGAAGCCCTCAGCGGCCCGGACGGGCGGCGCCCAGAGCGCCATCGTGGCCAACAGGCCCACGAGCAACTTCACTGCCTTCTGCATACATCGCTAACACTACTCTCGGAGCTGCGCGGCTGGTGGGCCCGCCTCTTACATCTTGTGGGGCGCGCTCTGCCTGGCGGCGTTTTCGGGGTTGTAGACCACCTGTCGACCCGAGGCCTCCCAGGCCTTCATGCCGCCCTCGAGGTGGGCGATATTCGTGTAGCCCTCTTCGTGCAGGTCGACGGCGGCCTCCTCGGACATCCGGCCGCTCTGGCAGTACAGAAGGAGTTCCGTGGCTTTGTCCTCCGGCAGTCGAGGGTCGTCCCTGATCCTGTCGTAGGGGATGAAGGCGTCGGTGCCGGCGAGCTCGCCCTCGTAGGGGACGTGCACGTTGATGACCATCGCCTTGTCGTTCTTCATCCGCTCCTCGAACGCGGCAGGGTCGAGGCGGGCAAAGGGTTCGCGTCCTTCCGCTGCGCCTCCCGCGACCAGGCCAGCGAAGAGCCCCACCACCACCGCCGTCAGTATCAACTTGGATTTCGCCATCCCGTCACACTACCCAACAGGCAGGCCGATACTTCGTGCGGCGATGACTTCGGGCCAGGCGAGGCGTCTCACTGATACGGAAACCGAGCGGCTCGGAAAAGGAGCAGTGATGTCGCAGCTTCTGAGGGTGCAGTGCTTCGGCGTGACGCACGACGGGTTCGGCGCCGGTGTCGGCCAGAGCCTGGAGCGCCCCTTCGGGCACGGCGCCAATCCCGCTGACCTGTTCTCGTGGGCCGGGGCCACGGCAAGCTGGCCGCACCGTACCGACCCCGGCGGGAGTCGAGGACTCGACGACTACTTCACCCGCGACTTCGCCCGCAACATCGGTGCCGAGATCATGGGCCGCAACAAGTTCGGTCCCATCCGCGGCCCGTGGGAGAACCACGACTGGAAGGGCTGGTGGGGTGACACGCCGCCGTTCCACACGCCGGTGTTCGTGCTCACTCACTACGAGCGCCCGTCGTTCACCTTGTCCGACACCACGTTCCATTTCCTCGACGCCACACCCGCCGAAGCGCTGCGACGAGCGAAGCAGGTCGCAGACGGCAAAGACGTGCGCCTCGGCGGGGGCGTCGCAACGATCCGCGAGTTCCTCGACGCCGATCTCGTCGACACGCTGCACATCGCCGTCGCGCCGATCGAGATCGGCGACGGCGAGCGCCTCTGGAAGTCCCACACCGACCTCCTGGACCGCTTCCACCTCGACTCCGTGCCCAGCCCCAGCGGAGTGACCCACCTCCTGTTCTGGCGCCGCTAGCCGCGACGCAGCGCAGGAGCCAGGACAGAACCTCAGACGGGTAGGCCGAGCCCTCGCGCGATGAGCATGCGCTGCACCTCGGAGGTGCCCTCGCCGATGGTGAGGATCCTGGCGTCGCGGTAGTGGCGGGTCACGTGGGAGTCGTCCATGAATCCGTAGCCGCCGTGAAGCTGGGTGGCCTGGTAGGCGACCTTGTTGGCCAGCTCGGAGGCCATGAGCTTGGACACCGCCGCCTCCCGGTCGATCGAGCGGCCGGTGTCGTACTTCCAGGCGGCGTCGTAGGTGAGCAGGCGGGCGGTGTCGGTCATGGCCGACAGGTCGGCCACCCCGAAGGCGACGGCCTGGTAGCTGGAGAGCGCCTGGCCGAACGACTCCCGGGACGCCACGAACTCCAGCGTCGCCTCGAGACACCCCCGGGCCAGCCCGGCCGACATGGCGGCGATGGGGATGCGGGCCCAGGTCAGGAAGGCGAGCGCCTCCCGGTAACCCCGCCCCTCCTGCCCGAGAAGGTGGTGGGCCGGAACGCGCACGCCGTCGAAGTACAGCGGGTGCGTGTCCGAGGAGCGCCAACCCATCTTGGGGTACTTCGGTCCGACGGTGACACCGGGGGCGTCGAGCGGCACGAGGAAGGCCGAGACGGGGGAGCGAGACCCGGAGGGCGCCGACCCGTCGCGGTCGTGGGCCGCGAACAGGATCACGTACTTCGAGAACGGGGTGCCCGTGTTGGTGATGAACTGCTTGGCTCCGTCGATGACCCAGTCGGAGCCGTCGCGCCGGGCCCGGGTGCCGATGTTGCCGGCGTCGGATCCGCCGGTCGGCTCGGTCAGGCCGAAGGCGCAGAACGTCTCGCCCGTGGCCATTCCCGGCAGGTACTCGGCCCGCAGGTCCTCCGACGCCAGGTGGTGGAACAGGGACGCGGAGATCGCCTGCACATGCACCGTGACGGCGAGCGACGAGTCGAGCACCGCGAACTCCTCGGCCGCGATACACATGCTGCGCAGGTCGGCGCCGGAACCGCCGTAGGCCTCGGGGACGCGCAGCCCGAAGGCGCCCAGGCGGCCGACCTCGCCGATGAGATCGGGGTCGAGCTCACCCCGGAGGTCGCGCTCGACGACGCCGGGCGCCACGACCCGTTGGCAGAACTCGGCCATGGTCTTCTGCCAGGCGAGATGCTCGTCGTCGAAGCACCAGGGAAGGTTGAGCTCCTCCGGCATTACAGGCCCCCTCCAACGGGTTCCCAAGTGAAGTCGGTGATCCTTGCCTGGCGTTCGCCGTCGGGCCGGAAGGCCGCTCGCATGCGGGTGCCGATCGCCAGGCGGGCGGCAGCCGCCGCCGGGTCGGTGAAGTCGACGCCGGTGACGAAGTTGCCGATAGCGGTGGTGGCGCCGTCGGGCCGGACGTAGGCCACGCCATACGGCGGGTCGGCGTAGCCGGCGAAGCGGGCATAGGTGAAGGTGAAGGACTCCACCACCCCCTCGGGCCCGACGTCGACACAGTCGTCGCTGGTCGGGACGAAGCAGTCCTCGCAGAAGTTGCGGGCCGGCACGAGGATCCGGCTGCAGTTCGGGCAGGGTGAAGCCCGCAGCACCTGGTCGTCCCGCAGGCCGACGAGGAAGCGGCTGGCCGCCCGGCCGGCGGCGTGCTCGAACTCCAGATGCCACAGTCCCGGCAGCGTGACCCTCTCGCCGGTATCGGTGCTCACGGCTTCTCCTTCGGTTGGAGGAACCGGGCCAGTGCGGCCCGCATGTCGTCGCTCTTGGCCATGTGTTCGGTAAAGATGCGCCGCTCGGCGTCGATGCCGTCGGGGACGGGGATGTCGCGCACCGCGCCGATCATGTCCTTCATACCCGCCACAGCGGCGGCCGAGCGGGAGGCGAGTCGGGCGATCATCGACTCCGCCACCTCGTCGAGCTGTTCCGGGGGGACGGCCCGTGTGACGAGCCCCCACTCAGCGGCCTCCCGGCCGGAGATCATTTCGCCCGACAGAAGCAGCCAACGGCTGCGTGCCGGGGTCAGGGCCTTGTGCAGCCGCACCGATCCGCCGGCCCCGGGCAGGAGACCGAGCTCGAGGTGGCGGTCGCCGAGCCGGGTGTTCTCAGCGGCCACGACGACGTCGCAGGCCAGCAGCAGCTCGCAGCCGCCGGCCAGGGCGAAGCCCTCGACCACAGCCACGGACGCGAACGGCGCTGCTTCGATGTCGAGGAGGACCTGGTTCAAGCGGCGGATTCCGGCGATGAAGACGCCGTCGTCCTCCAGGGCGCCGGGCTGGTCGACGGTGGACAGCACCCAGTCCAGATCGGCACCGGCGCAGAACGTGCCCGCTGCCCCGCGCAGGACGAGCACCCGGGCTCCGCTTTCACGAGCCTGGCGGACGGCGGCTTCCAGGCCTGCGGTCACCGACGGGCTGATGGCGTTGCGGGCCTCGGGCCGGTCGATGGTCGCCCGCAGGACAGGGCCTTCACTGGCGATGACGACGTCGCCGACCCGCTCGCCTACTCGCACCTCAGCCATCCGTCGGGCCCCTCCCTCGAACCCTTTGGCCCGGGGCTGGCTTCGGCGCTCGGTCACGGGTACCTCCGGCACGGCTCGTCGGGAGCTGTGGAGAAGATCCCCACGGTGAAGAACTGCACGGAGCCGCCCGCGCCTGCGCCGAGGGCGGTGTGGACGCCGTCGACCTGGTGGGCGCCGCACCGTTGCCGGACCTGTTGCGCCGCTTCCGCCACCCTGGCCATGGCGCTGACGCTGATGGGGTTGGCGCAGAGCACGCCGCCCGACGGGCAGCACGGCATCGGCCCATCGTGGTCGAAGTGGCCGATCTCGGCGAGCTTGGGAGCTTCACCGGGGCCGCACACGCCGAGGGCCTCGAGCTCGCCCGGTTCCATCACCGAGAAGGGGATGTAGGGCTCCACGAGGCGAAGCTGCTCGGCCGGGCGGGTGATGCCGGCCATGGCGTAGGCCGACGCCGCCGCCAGGTGGAGGTCGTGGTACAGGCCGTGGTCGTTGGGGCCGCAGTCGCCCATCTTGTCGCCCATGAAGTAGGTGTTGGCCCGGGCGGCGAAACCCCGCACCCAGGCCAGCGGGGCCGACAGCCGGCGGGCCACCTCCTCGCTCACCAGCACCATGGCGCAGGCGCCGGTGGTGCGGGGGCAGGCCATGCCCAGGCGGGTGGGGTAGGCGAGGTAGGGCGTAGCCAGGACGGCGTCGACCGTCATCGGCGTCCGGAGGTGGGCGTACTCGTTGCGGGCGCCCTCCGTCCGCATGCGGGCGGCGGAGAGGGCGAAGTGCTCCTCGGTGGCGCCGTAGCGGTCCATGTAGCGGATGGCCTGCATGGCGCACATCACGATCGTGTTGAGCGGCAGGGCCGCCTCGTAGGCGGCATCCCAGATCTTGTTGAGGACCTCCTGCGCGCCCCGGGTGGCGTCGCCCATCTTCTCGGCGCCGAGCACGAGGCAGGCCTGCGAGCGTCCGGAGGCCACGGCCCACCACCCGGCCTGCACCGCCGAGGCGCCGGTGGCCCCACCGGTGTTGACCCGCATGAGCGGCTTGCCGTGGAGGCCGAGCGCTCCGGCTGCGGTCTGCTCGGGATGGCCGATGCCGTGGAGAGCATCGGGGGACTGGGCCAGCACCACCATGTCGATGTCGGCCATGTCGAGGCCGGCGTCGGCCAGGGCGAGGACGGCGCCCTCCTGGTAGAGGCCGACGAGGTCGAGGTCGTCCCGCTTGGTCTGGAACTTCGACATCCCCACGCCGGCGACGGCGCACCGCTGCGGGCTCATGACGCCGCTCCGGTGCCTGCCCGGAGGATCGTCACGAACTGACCCTGCCCGGCATAGCCGTAGGACGAGTGGGCGACGGCCACCGGCGCACCCGCCCGCACGGCTAGTGCGGCGTGGGCCACCCGTTCCAGACCGGCGGCGTAGACAGGGTTGGAGGCCCGGAGCCCGCCCGAGGGATTGACGTTGGCCGGAGGTGTTCCCACCATCGCCGGCGAGACTTCGGGCCCGGCGGCGGCGAGACCCAGGCCGGCGAGCGTCATGGCCAGCCGGTACGGCGTGCGATCCGTGGTCTCCACCACCACAGACCCGTCGATGACGATTCCGGCTTCGGCCGAGGCCTTCGCCGCGACCCCGGCAACGGCCGCCTCGGGCGTGAGCCGGCGGGCGACCGGGTCAGGGACTTCGGTCTCCCATGCCAACCCGGCCACCTCGACCGGGCCCGGGCCTTCGGAGAGCACGATCGCGACGGCGGCGTCGGTTGCCGGTGGAAGGTCGTCGTGGCGCAACGGCCAGCACAAGAAGTCGTCGGCTGCACCGGCCGGCATCGGCAGCCCGGCGCGATCGAGGAACGCAGCAGTGACAGCCGCCTCGGCGACCAGGGGGTGCAGGCCGGCCGGCCTCGTGTAGACGGGTTCCGCGTTGACCCCGAGCGCGGTTTCGAGCGACGACTCCGACTCCTTGGTCCACGACACGGCCAGCACCCGGCGGTCGGCGCCGGCCTCGATGCGCAGCACCGCGGTGGCGAAGGCCAGGGCGCCGTCGTCGCCGAGTTTGATCTCGTCTTTCAGGAAGCCGCCCGCCGGCCCGGCCAGCTGCATCGAGGAGATGGCCCGCCCGTCGAGCTGGTCGGAGGCGGCCAGGCAGACGCCGTCGATGTCCGCCCGAGAGAGGCCGGCGTCGGCCAACGCCGCCGCACTGGCCTCGAAGACGAGCTCGGTGAGATTCAATGCCTCCGGTGACGGGCAACGGGCGAACCCGATGCCCGAAATCGAAACCGTCGTTGCGGACCCGGTGGCGCTCATCCGTTGAGCAAGGCCACGACGGCCATATTGGCGAGCATCTCTTCGGCCTGGGCCCGGGGGAGCCCGACCTGGCGGCGGTAGCCGGTCGAGTTGAGCAGCCCGATGGCGGCGTGGACGGCGGCGCGCCGCTCATCGTCGCTCTGGTCGGCCCGCAGCGAGCGCAACAGGTCAGTCCAAGCCTCGACGTACGCCCGCTGGAACCGGCGGACCCGGCGCCGTTCGGGCTCGGGGAGGTTCCGCTCCTCGGAGATGTAGACGACGATGAGGGCCCGCTCCTCGAACGCCAACCGGACATGGAGCCGGACGAGGGTCTCGAGAGCCTCCCGGCCGTCGAGGGCCTCGACGGTGTCGAGGATCCCCGTCAGCCGCTCGCCTAGCCGGTCGAAGAGCGCGACGAGGAGTGCGTCCTTGTTCTTGAAGTGCCGGTAGATTGCCGGACCGGTCACGCCGGCGGCGGCGGCGATATCGTCGATGCCGGCGCCGTGGAATCCGTTCTCCTCGAAGAGTGAGGTGGCCGACTCCAGGATTCGTTCCCGGCGCTGACCTCGAGGCGTTGCCGTTCGAGCCATAGTGAACGAACGTAAACGTTTTGGCCTGGGGATCGCAAACTGGTCACCAGTAACTCTGGCAACGTAAGATTACAGCGTGAACAGCTTGCAGCGGATCTGCCGGCTCCTCGCAGTTGTCGGGATCCTCGTCCTGGCAGCCGGTTCGGCGACCTCGGGTGATCGTGTCAACGAAGTCTGCGTGGTCGCCGGGGACATCGACTACTGCGCCCCGAAGGACGTCTGAAGCCCTGTAGACGAGTGTCTCGACCGACATGGTTTCACCGTGTCACGGCCGAACAACGTGCGTGCAGGTCGGCTCTACCGTCAGGTTGACGAGAGAGGAGCCGCTCATGAAGCTGAAGGTTCTGGCTGCTTGCCTGGCCGTCGTTTCGATGCTGGTGGTGCCTGGCGCCATGTCGGCGCAGGCCGACGACGAAGCCCGTTCCGATGCCGCCGCGATGGTGGCCGAGGCCGTCCGGATGGATCAGATGTTCATCGACCTGTACAACGCCCGGAAGTTCGAGGAGCTTGGCGCCCGCTACTACGCCGAAGACGCCATCGCCCTCCCGCCCAACCACGAACCGATCCAGGGTCGCGCCGGCATCGTGGAGTATTTCCGCGAGGCCCGCGACAGCCTTGGTGAAGCGGTGTTCGATCCCGCACCCCTGAGGTCATCGGTCAGCGGGGACCTCGTCTCCATCGTCGTGCAGTACTCAGCCCACCAAGGCCAGCTTCGCGTTGTCGCTCATGAGACCTTCGAGCGCCAGCCCGACGGCTCCCTGAACAACATCCACGACGCATTCGGCTTCCGCGACCCCCTGCGGTAACCGACTCGCCCTGCTCGGGCAAGGGCTAGGCGAAGGCCCAGTAGACGCCGCCGAAGGTGCGGCGGCCGTCGGTCCAGCGCTCCATCGACATGTTCCGGTAGCCGGCCGCCTCGAAGGCGCCGAACCAGTGCTCGGGGAGCAGGAAGCCCGGCTGGGGCCGCTCCGGCGAGGTGGGCACGTCCCACCAGCCGTCGAACAGGGAGAGCACCAGGCTCACCGGTGAGGGCACGACCTCCGAGTAGTGCGAACCCTCGCCGAGCACCAGGGCCCCGCCCGGCTTGAGACACTGGCGGATCCAGCCCAGCGTCACCGGCAGGTCCTTTGCGACGTGGACGCAGTTGGTCGAGAAGATCAGGTCGAATTGGCCGAGCCCCGTCTGGGGCTGGTTGATGTCGACGATGGCCGTCTCCAGCCGCACGCCGGGCAGCTCAGCGGCGACCCGGTCGAGGAAGCTTTGGCGAAGGTCGGAGAGCACGACCCGGTTGGCCGTCGTGAGATCGGCGGCCATGCGGCGTGTGGTCCCGCCGGTGCCGGTGCCGAGCTCGAGGACGTCGGCGGCGGGGAGCAACGGGGCGAGCGCCCGGGCAACGCCGTGACCGAAGACGGCGCAGACGAGATCGCGGGCCTGGAAGGTCTCCCAGAGACGGCCGCCGCCCTCGGCGATGATCTCGCGGGCGCCGACGTGGCCGGCGAGGAAGTCCTCCAGGTGGGTGTCGAGCAGCTTGAACCAGCCGAGCGTTCCCTCCATACCCGGCGGGCTCACCAGCGACGGCGCCTCGGCTTTGAAGGAACCGTGTTCGACGATCTGGCGGGAGACGCCGATCAGATACGCCCGCTGGGCGTCGATCGGTTCGAACTCCGCCGCACGCCGGGCGATCCGCAGCGCGACGGGCTCGAGATGGTCGTAGAGGGCGGGCAGCAGCTCGTTCATCACGCCTCCAGGCGCAGCGCACCGGACTTCGCCCTCAAACTTCGGCAAGAGGGGCAGTCAGGCCTTCTGGAGCCAGGCGAGGACCTCGGAGGCGTGGGTGTCGGGCGGGAACACCGGATAGAAGACGTGTTCGATAAGGCCGTCGGCGATGACGAGTGTGAGGCGACGGTAGCGAAGCCCGTCGGCGTCGAAGGTGGGCAGCTGCAACGGCGGCCCGGCCAGCAGGGTGCCCTCGTCGGAAAGCAGGGGGAACGGCAGGTGGAGCCGCTCAGCCGCCTCGGCCTGGTCGGCGGTGCTCTGGGTTGACAGCCCATAGACGTCGGCGCCGGCGGCGGCCAGGTCGGCGTGGTGGTCCCGGAAGGCACAGGACTCGGGGGTGCAGCCCCGGGCGCCGGGGATGTTGTTCCAACCGTCCGGGAGAGCGGCACCCGGCTTGCCGGTCATGGGATAGACGTAGAGCACCGTCCGAGGCCGGTCGCGTCCGAGCCCGTCCAGGGAAACGGTGCCCCCGGCCGTCGACGGCAACTCGATCGAGGGAAGAGCCATGCCTGGCAGGTGGTCGGCGGCCCCGTCGTCCGTCGGAACGGGAAGATCGGCCGGCAGCACGTTCGGATCGGTCATCGTGCTCAGGCTCCCTGGAAGTTCGGGCGGCGGCGCTCGAGGAAGGCGGCGACGCCTTCGGCGACGTCGGCGGTCGTCAAGAGGGGGCGGATGGTGGCCTCCTCGGCATCGAGGTGCTCGTCGAAGCTGTGGGTGGAAGCGGCGTCCATGAGCCTGCGTGTGGCAAGCAGCGCAGCCGGTGACGCCCCGGCGACCTCGGCGGCCAGGCGCTGGGCGGCGGCCCAGACCTGGCCGTCGGGCGCCACTTCGTCGGCGAGCCCGCGGGCCAGCAGCTCGTCGGCGGTGATTCGCCGGTTGCGGAGGAAGGCAGCGATGGCGACCGGGCTGCCGAGGGCCCGGCTGAGGTGGAACGACGTACCGCTGTCGGGAGAGAGACCGAGGGCCTGGAAGCCGGGGACGAAGGCCGTCGAGGCGCCGACCACCCGCAGATCACAGGCGCAGGCCAACCCGACCCCGGCGCCTGCCGCGGCCCCCTCCACCGCCGCCACCGTTGGCACCGGGAGGGCCCGCAGCTTCCGGGTGATGGTGTGCATGGCGCTGAGCAGACGGACCAGCTTCTCCTCGATCTGCCCGTTGCTGATGGCGTCCCGGGTCATCTGCAGGTCGACGCCCACGCAGAACGCCGGCCCCTCGCCGGCCAGCACCAGCGCCCCGACCCCGTCCGGCAGCTTGTCGAGGGTGTCGATGGCCGCCTCCATGAACGCCGCCTCCACCGCGTTACGGGACCCGGGCCTCCGCATGGTCAGCCACGCGATGCCGTCCTCGACCGTCAGGTCCACGTCTGTCGCCATGGGACGGCACGGTACCGCCCCCGCCCGCTCGTACACTGAGGTCATGCTTCGACAACTGGCGGTGCTGGTACTCCTCACCACTCTTGCCGGTTGCGGCAACGATGGCGGTGGCAGCGAGAGCCAGGCCGGGAAGCAGAAGGGCCTCTCGCTGTCGGTCGACTTCGACGAGCCGCTCCGGTCGGGCCAGCCCGTCACGTGGAAGCTCGAAGTGGAGAATGGTGGGCCCGACGAGGTCACGCTGGCGTTCCGATCCGGGAAAGACGGCGACGTCTCTCTCGTCCGGGGCGGCGCGGAGGTCTACCGCTGGTCGGGCGACAAGTACTTCAGCCAGGGGATGCGCGAGGAGCGCCTGGCGGTGGGGGAGAAGAAGACGTTCACGCTGGAGGAGAAGGCCCTCTCCGCCGAGCCGGGTGACTACGAGCTCCTTGCCGGACTGGACTCGGAGCCGGCGCCGCCGCCGGCTCGGCGGTCGGTGAGGGTCGAGAAAGCCTGAGCATCTCAACCTCTAGCCAGAGGGTCAGAGTGCCGATCGGCGTCCCCGCCATGTCGAGCCGGTGAACAAGCTTGCGACAATCAGCACGAGGGCGATAATCAACGCCCACTTCAGCCCCTCGACGAACAACCCGACGCCGCCGAAGAGCAGGGCCAGAACCAGCAGCAGTACCACGAGTCCCATCTCATATCCTCCTCGCCCGGGGGTTCGGGGGTGTTCCCCGGAATGGCAGTAGGTGCGGGAGGTGTACCCGGACCCCTTAGGGGGTCAGTCCCGTGAAAGGGGCGAACCTGCTGCCTCGGGGTTGAGGGCGTATTCCGGCATCTCGCCGGCCAGCACGCCCCGGGCCGACGCAGAGGCCATCTGCGACATGGCCGTGCGCCTCGCCACGGTCGCAGTGCCGATGTGGGGAAGCAGCACCGCCCCCGGGGCCGCCAGGAGGCGGGGGTGGACGGCCGGCTCCCGTTCGTACACGTCGATCCCTGCGGCGAAGATGACCCCCTGCTCGAGAGCCTCGGCCAGGGCCTCCTCGTCGACGACGGGGCCGCGGGAGGTGTTGACGAGGACGGCGGTGCGTTTCATGGCTGCGAGTTCGGCCCGGCCGATGAGATGCCGGCTCTGCGGGCTGAGCGGCACGTGGAGGCTCACGACATCGGACCGCCCGAGCAGCTCGTGGAGGTCGTCGATATAGCCCGGGTCGCCGGTGGGGCGGCGGGCGTGGTGGATGACCTCCATGTCGAATCCCTGCGCCCGGCGGGCCACGGCCCGCCCGATCCCGCCGTAGCCGACGAGGCCCAGCGTTGCGCCCTTGACGTCACGACCGAGGAAGTCCTCCATGTGAAACCCGGTCCATTCGCCTCGGCGAAGGATCGCCTCGGCCTCCGACGCCCGGCGGCTGGCGGCCAGAATCAGCAGGAAGGCCACGTCGGCTGTGGGGTCGTCGACGATCCCGGGGGTGTTGCAGATGACGACACCGGCGGCGGTGGCCGCGTCGAGGTCGATGTTGTCGTAGCCGACCGCCACGTTCGATACGACCCGCAGCCGGCCCTTGCCGGCCGCGAAGACGTCGGCGTCGAACCGCTCCGTGAGCACGGCCACGACACCGTCGATGCCGTCCTCGAGGACAGCGATCAGCCCGTCCTTGTCGAGGGGTTCGTCATCGGTGCGCTGGATGATCTCGCAAGGCGGCCCGGGCCCATCGGCGGAGGCCAGCGGGTCGGTGCCGCCGGCTGGAAGCGGTCGCGTGACGAATACCCGGGGTCGGTCCGTCATGACCCTCCTCTCACCGTCCCGCCCGGCGGGCGTGCTCGTCGGCTGCCTCGGCCATCCTGGGGATGATGCTCTCGAAGCTCCGCCAGCTGTCGTCGGCCGTGCCGTAGACCCCCGAGGCGTAGCGGACGTAGACGCCTTCCAGGATGCATGCTCCTTTCCAGAAGGCGAGCGCGACGTAGAAGTCGAGTTCCGAAAGGTCCCGGCCCGACCGGGCGGCGTAGCGGGCCGTCACGTCCTTCCGCCCGGGGAAACCGGGAGCCCGGGTCGGAGCCCAGAAGAGGGCGGAGAAGTCGTCGTCGGGTTCGGCCCAGTACATGAGGAGCTGGCCCAGATCGGCGAGGGGATCGCCGAGGGTGCACAGCTCCCAGTCGAGGACCGCCCGCACCGTGCCGTCCTCCGGACCCACGATCGTGTTGTCGAGGCGGTAGTCGCCATGAACGATCCGCGCCGGGCCGGCGGCCGGGATGTCGGCCCCAAGGCGGTCGGCAACTTCCTCGATGAGGGGGATCTCCCGGCTCTTTGACTTCTCCCATTGGCTCCGCCACCGCCGCAGCGTCCGCTCGACGTAGCCGTCGCGCCGGCCGAGGTCGCCGAGTCCCACATCGTCCGGATCCACGCTGTGGAGATCGGCCAGGACGTCGACCAAGGACTCGGAAGCCGCCCAGCGCACCGCTTCGGGGACCGGCTCGACGACATCGGGGTCGCGGAGGATCACCCCGTCGACGAAGCGCATCACGTAGAACGGCGCGCCGGTGACGCTCTCGTCGGTGCACAGCCCGACCACCGGCGGGACGGGCACGGGCGAGCCGTCCATTGCGGTGATGATGCGGTG
Source organism: Acidimicrobiia bacterium (assembly GCA_025923175.1). Taxonomy (GTDB): domain Bacteria; phylum Actinomycetota; class Acidimicrobiia; order IMCC26256; family BP-133; genus BP-133. The sequence continues at coordinate 8,591 of JAICGL010000004.1, read as the reverse complement.
CTCGCGGCCCATGTCGTGGGCCGAGGGCAGCAGTGGACCGAGCGGCGGCCGGCGAAGCACGAAGCGCTGCCCGGCCGAATCGTCGACCGCATAGGTGAAGTTCGACCGCCCACCGGCGATGAGCGAGAAGCTCAGCGGTGGAGTGACACCGGGGGCGTGAGTCTCGAACCAGGCCGTGACGGCGCCGGCGTCGATGCCCTCGGGGATCGGGGAGTCGGACATGACCGGGGACAGTAACGGCCCCGGACCGATCGTCGCCGAAGAACGGTCAGGCGTACTCCTAAGGCTTGGGTGGGTCGCCCGGGTCGTCGCCCCGCTCCCGGCGCTTGAGCTCCTCCTCGCGGCGGCGCAGCTGCTCCTCCCAGGCGGCGAGCTCGTTCTCGCGTGATTCGACCGGCCTCGGCGGGGGTGGCCGGAGCGGGCCCGAGGGGAAGTCGGCGCGATCCTCGGGGCCGAGGACGCGCTTCGTCGGACGGCGGCTCGTGTCGCCCGGGCGCCAGCCGGCGTACATCGGGCGGCCGAGCAGCAGCCAGGCCAGCGACCCGATGTCGGGCAGGAAGATGACGATCAGCAGCCACACGGTCTTGGGCAGGTTGCGGACCAGAGAATCCTCGGTGGCGATCACATCGAGGATGCAGTAGATCCACAACGCCAGCAGGACGAGCGGAACGAAGCCGAAACGGAGCAGGACCACAGAACCCCCAAAGTGCGGCCTCCCCCTGTGCCGCCGTTCCAGGATCGCCCAGTACCGGGGAGCGGGCAAGCGGAGCCGCCTAGAAGCAGAGTGGCCGGGGGCGCAGCTACCAATACACTCGGACTCCGCCTATGTCGGTGCTCGACGAAATCCTGGAGACGAAACGGGCCGAGGTGGCGCGCCTGGCCGAACGGGCCGCGGCCATCAAGGCTGAGGCTGCGGCCGCGCCTGCCTCCGACCGCGACTTCGCCGCCGCCCTCCGCCGCCCCGATGGCCGGGTGGCGGTGATCGCCGAGATCAAGCGGAAGTCGCCGTCAAAGGGGGCGCTGGCCCCTGACCTCGACGCGGCGGAGACGGCGGCGAGCTACGCCGCCGGCGGCGCAGCCGCCCTCTCGGTGTTGACGGACGGTCCGTATTTCGACGGGTCCCTGGCCGATCTGCGGGCCGCCCGGGCGGCCGTGGGCCTGCCCGTCCTCCGCAAGGACTTCACCGTCGACCCGCTCCAGCTCTTCGAGGCCCGGGGAGCCGGTGCCGACGCCATCCTCCTGATCGTGGCCGCCCTGCCCGACGACGCCCTGCTCGCCGACCTGCACGCCCTCGCCACCGAGCTCGGCCTGTCAGCGCTGGTCGAGGCCGACGACGAGCCGGGGGTCGAGCGGGCCCTCGCCGCCGGGGCGCAGATCGTCGGGATCACCAACCGCAACCTGCGCGACTTCGCCGAGGATCTGTCGACCGGCACCCGGCTGGCGTCGCTGATCCCCGCCGATGTCGTGGCCGTGGCCGAGAGCGCCATCCGCTCGGTCGACGACGCCCAGGCGATGGCCGACGCCGGTTTCTCGGCCGTGCTCGTGGGAGAGCACCTCGTGCGTTCACCGGATCCGGAGGCGGCGGTCGCGGCCCTGGCCGCCGTCCACTACTCCAAGGAGGGAGATCGATGCGCTACCTGATGACCGAGGACAAGATCCCGAGCGCCTGGTTCAACGTCGCCCCCCATCTGCCGGAGCCGCTGCAGCCTCCGCTCCACCCGGGGACGGGCGACCCGGTGGGGCCCGACGACCTCGCCCCGCTGTTCCCGATGGCGTTGATCGGTCAGGAGATGTCGGCCGAGCCCTGGATCGACATCCCCGGCGAGGTGCTCGACATCCTCAAGCTGTGGCGGCCGACGCCGCTGGTGCGGGCGACCCGGCTGGAGAAAGCGCTCGACACCCCGGCGCGCATCTACTTCAAGGACGAGTCTGTCTCGCCGGCCGGATCGCACAAGCCCAACACCGCCGTGGCGCAGGCCTTCTACAACAAGGCCGAGGGCATCGGCCGCATCTCGACCGAGACCGGCGCCGGGCAGTGGGGCAGCGCGATGTCCTTCGCCTGCCAGCAGTTCGGCCTGGAGTGCTTCGTCTACATGGTGGCGGCGTCGTTCCACCAGAAGCCCTACCGCCGTGTGATGATGGAGACGTGGGGCGGCCAGGTTGTGGCCAGCCCGTCCGACCACACCCAGGCCGGCAAGGCGGTACTGGCCCGCGACCCCGAGACCGGCGGCTCGCTCGGCATCGCCATCAGCGAGGCGGTGGAGGACGCGGCCACCCGGGCCGACACCCACTACTCGCTCGGATCGGTGCTCAACCACGTGCTGCTGCACCAGACCGTCATCGGCCTCGAGGCCAAGCAGCAGCTCGAGCAGGCCGGTGAGGGCCTCCCCGACGTGGTGATCGGCTCCTGCGGCGGCGGGTCCAACCTGGCCGGGCTCGCCCTGCCATTCGTCCCGGACTGCGCGGGCGCCAATAACGGGTCCGGCCCGCGGCTGGTGGCCGTCGAGCCGTCGGCCTGCCCGACACTGACCGAGGGCACCTTCGAGTACGACTTCGGCGACGAGGCCGGCATGACGCCGAAGATCCTCATGTACACGCTCGGCCACGAGTTCATCCCGCCGCCGATCCATGCCGGCGGGCTCCGCTACCACGGCGACGCCCCGATCATCTGCAACCTGGTGAAGAACGGCTGGATGGAGGCTGTCGCCTACCAGCAGGGCAAGGTATTCGAGGCCGCCATTCAGTTCGCACGCAGCCAGGGGACGATCCCCGCCCCGGAGACCTCGCACGCCATCCGGGCCGCCATCGACGAAGCACTGGCGGCCAAGGAAGCGGGGGAGGAGCGGGTCATCCTGTTCAACTACTCCGGTCACGGCCTGCTCGACCTCGGCGCCTACGACGCCCACCTGCACGGCCAACTCACCGACGTCTAGACGCAAGGAACTCAGTGTTCGTCAAGGTCTGCGGGGTTACCAACGAGGACGATGCGCTCCTGGCGGTCGCCATGGGGGCGGACGCCATCGGCTTCGTGTTCGCGCCCAGCCCCCGGCAGGTCCACCCGGAGGTGGTGCGCGACATCGTCAAGCGCCTGCCCCATGACACGCTGACCATCGGCGTCTTCCGCAACGAAACACCGGAGCGGGTGATCGACATCGTCGGCCGCACCGGCCTGAAGGGTGCTCAGCTCCACGGCGGCGAGACCGCCGAGGACCTGCGGCTCGTGCGGCTCCGTGTGCCGTTCGTCATCCAGGCCCTGCCGGCGGGGGACGCCCGGCTGGCCGGCGCCGGAACCGGCCCGGAGTCGGCCGACGTCGTGCTGGTCGACTCGCAGTCCCCGGGGTCGGGCGAGGTGTTCGACTGGTCGCTGGCCGAGGGCGCGCCCGACGGGGTGCGGCTGCTCCTGGCCGGCGGGCTCACCCCCGACAACGTCGAGCAGGCCATCCGCAAGGTGCGGCCCTGGGGCGTCGACTCGGCCAGCGGGACAGAGGCCTCGCCCGGCCGGAAGGACGCCACGAAAGTGCGCCTGTTCGTGGCCCGGGCAAAAGAAGCCGGCAAGGCACTGGAAGAAGGCTGGACCCCGGGTACCGAGGGTCCCTACGACTGGGCAGAGGACGGCACATGACCGACCCCGGGGTGCGGGGTGTCCCCGCAATGAACACACCGGCGCGGGGGGCGCCCGTCATCCTTGGGCCGCCGGGCCCTGAGCCGGGGGATCGCGGCCGCTTCGAGGAGTTCGGCGGCCGCTACGTCCCCGAGACGCTGATCCCGGCGCTCATGGAGCTCGAGACGGCCTTTCGCAAGGCCTGGTCGTCCGACGACTTCCGGGCCGAGTTCGCCGGCCTGCTGGGCAGCTATGCGGGCCGGCCGACGCCCGTGACCGAGTGCCACCGCCTCTCGGACCGGCTCGGGGTGCGGGTGCTACTGAAGCGGGAGGACCTGACCCACACCGGCTCCCACAAAATCAACAATGTGCTCGGCCAGGCGCTGCTGACCCGCGACATGGGCAAGTCCGCCGTCATCGCCGAGACGGGCGCCGGCCAGCACGGCGTGGCCACCGCCACCGCTGCCGCCCTGTTCGGCTTGCGCTGCAAGGTGTTCATGGGCGCCGTCGACGTCGAGCGGCAGGCCCTCAACGTCTTCCGCATGCGCCTCCTCGGCGCCGAGGTGGTCCCCGTATCGTCGGGGAGCGCCACCCTGAAGGACGCGATCAACGAGGCGCTGCGCGACTGGGTGGCCGCTGTGGAGGACACCCACTACTGCATCGGGTCGGTGGTCGGCCCGCACCCCTATCCCTGGATGGTCCGGGAATTTCAGCGGGTGGTGGGCGACGAGGCCCGGGCGCAGTGCCGGGAGATCCTCGGCGGTGCCGACCCCGACTACGTCGTGGCCTGCGTCGGCGGCGGGAGCAACGCCATGGGCACCTTTGCCGGTTTCGTCGACACCGGGGCAAAGCTCGTGGGCGTGGAGGCCGGGGGCGACGGGCTCGAGTCGGGCCGCCACGGAGCGTCCATCGCCCGAGGCGTGCCCGGTGTGCTTCACGGTGCGCGCTCCTACTACCTGCAGGACGAGCCCGGCCAGATCCTCGAGGCGCACTCGATCTCGGCTGGTCTCGACTATCCGGGAACGGGCCCGGAGCACGCCGCGCTGGCCGCCTCCGGCCGCGCGACCTACGCCCACTGCACCGACGCCCAGGCGATCGAGGGGTTCAAGCTTCTCTCGGTCACCGAGGGGATCGTCCCTGCCCTCGAACCGGCACACGCCGTCGGCTGGCTGATGGAGGCGGCGGGGCGGGAGGTGCCGGCCGGTTCCACCGTCCTCGTCACCCTGTCGGGCCGGGGCGACAAGGACGCCCACCAGGTGGCCGAACTTCTCGGCGAGCCGGTCGAATGAAGCTCGAAGCGCACCTCCGGGCGCAGCGCGACGCCGGCCGCAAGCTGCTCGTGCCCTACGTGACCGGCGGCCTGGGCTCAGCATGGCTTGAAGTAGTACGAGCCGTGGCCGACGCCGGCGCCGACGCAATCGAGATCGGCATCCCGTTCTCGGACCCGGTCATGGACGGACGCATCATCCAGGAGGCGTCGCGCCGGGCCATCGAGATCGGAGCCACCCCGGCGGGGATCATCAGCGACCTCGCCAAGGTCGACATCGGGGTGCCGCTCGTCGTGATGACCTACTACAACCCGGTGCAGCACCTCGGCCACGCCCGCTTCGCCGCATCGCTGGTGGCCAGCGGCATCGACGGAGCCATCATCCCCGACCTGCCCCTCGACGAACTCGTGGGTGCCCCGGCTGCCGACGGGGCTGAGCCGGCCTGGGCCAAAGCGGCCGATGACGCCGGTGTAGAGACCGTCCTGCTGGCCGCGCTCACCACGCCCGAGGACCGCCTCGCCGCCATCTGCCGTCGGAGCCAGGGCTTCGTCTACGGGGTGTCGCTGCTCGGGGTGACGGGAGAGCGGGCGAAGCTGTCGGATGGAGCGCTGGAGATGGGCCGGCGGCTGAAGGCGGCCACCGACAAGCCGGTGCTGCTCGGGGTGGGCCTGTCGACACCGGACCACGCCGAGGAAGCCGCCTCCGTCGCCGACGGGGTGATCGTCGGCAGCGCACTCGTCCGCCGGCTACTCGAAGGCGGCGGCCCCGAGGTGGCCGGATCCCTCATGGCCGAATTCCGCCGGAGCCTCGACGGATAGGAGCGGTCTCCTCAGTCGGGCTCGACCTTCGAAGCCGGCGGCGGAGCTTCGCCGTCGGGTGGTGCGGCCTTCGCCTTGGTCGACGAGGACTTGCCCCGCTTGATCGTGCTGCGGGCCTCGGCCACGTAGCTCCGGTAGACGGCCAGCAGCGCTTCCCGCTGGCCGTCGGTCAGGTAAGGGTCGGCCGAGATGGCCGCCTCGGTCGCGCCGTGGATGCGGCCCTCGGGGTCACCGTCACCGACCAGGCCCACCTGGGCCAGCAGCGTCTCGGTGGAGATGTCGAGCGCCTTGGCGATGCCCTGGATGACCCGGATCGACGGCTCGTGGAGGCCCCGCTCGATTTGACTCAGATATGGGTTCGACACCCGGGCCAGCTCGGCCAGTTCCCGGAGCGAGAGCTTGGCCAGCTGCCGCTGGGTCCGCACGAAACTGCCGAACGCCTCGAGCTGCGTTCTCCATGGATCGATGGGATCAGCCACGGACCATTTCTAGCGCGTGTAGTCGTAGAAGCCACGGCCAACCTTGCGGCCGAGCAGACCGGCTTCGACCATCCGGGAGAGGAGCGGGGGCGGGGCGTAGAGCGGCTCCTTGAACTCCTCGTAGAGCGACTGCGACACCGCGATGGTCGTGTCGAGCCCGATGAGGTCGGTCAGCGCCAGCGGGCCCATCGGGTGGCGGAGCCCCTCGACGACACCCGAGTCGATGTCCTCGGCAGTGGCGAAGCCCGACTCCAGCATCCGGATGGCCGAGAGCAGGTAGGGGATCAGGAGGGCGTTGACGATGAAGCCCGCTCGGTCCTTCGATCGGATGACACGCTTGCCCAGGACGTTGTCGGCGAAGGCCTCGGCCCGGCTCGCCGTCTCCGGGGCGGTCAGCAGCGAGGGGATCAGCTCGACGAGGTGCATGACCGGGACCGGGTTGAAAAAGTGCAGGCCCAGCACCGATGCCGGCCGCTCGGTCGCCATCGCCAGCTTCATCACCGGAATCGACGACGTGTTGCTGGCCAGGATGGCGTCTTCGGATTCGACAGCCTTGTCGATCCCCCGGAAGACCTCGAGCTTCTCGGATTCGTTCTCGATCACCGCCTCCACCACGAGCTGGCGATCGGCGAACTCGCCGAACTCCGTGGTGTAACGGAGGCGGGCCAGCGCGCTGTCACGCTCGGCCTCAGGGAGCTTCCCGGACCGGACGGCCTTGTCGAGCGAGCCTTCGATCCGCTTCCGCCCGGCCGCCAGAGCGGTTTCGTTGACCTCGCGTACGACCACGTCGAGGCCCGCCCGGGCGCACACCTCGGCGATGCCCGAGCCCATCAGGCCACAGCCGACCACGCCGACACGCTCGATCTCGCTCATCGCAACGCTCCTCTGTGATTCGTCATTGGGGTACAGACGCGCCGCTGCCCGGCGAGAGTAAATCTCGCCGGGCAGGGGCCAGGAACCAGGCCGAAGAGGGGGGCAGATCGGCCGGTTCGAGTTCTGTGAAAGGAAAACTAGGCAGCGGCAGTGGTCTTGGCCGAGGGGCCAGACTTGATCGCGCCACCGTTGCTCTTCACGGACTTGTCAGCCGCGCTGTACACGGGCTTGACCGCGTCCAGGATGGCGGCGACGAACTCACGCTGCGAAGCCAGGAGCTTGTCGGCGAACGCAAAGGTGTTCTCGACGATCTCGGTGGTGTTCGGCAGCTGGTCGGCGAAGGGCAGCGGGGGAAGGTCCGGGATCAGGTTCTTGCTGGCGTCGGCCCAAGTGCGGACGGCCTTCACAACGGCCTCCTGGCCCTGCTTGACGGTTTCCAGTACCTGGTCCTCAAGACCGGTGAACATCTCGGTGGCAGTCGCCATGGGGGGTTCTCCTTGCAACTCGTGTGACGTTCTCGTCTGTGCTTGTTGCAAAGAATACTACCCAGTTGCTTGGTATGTCAAGCACGCGCCCGGGGATTCCCCTAGCCGAAGACGTACTTCCCCGGGGCGTCGCCCACCGGCGGATGGGCCGCGCTGCCCATCGGGGGAGCCTTGCGCTTCGCGCCCGCCCGTTCGGCGATCCAGGCCGTCCAGTCCTCCCACCAGGAACCCTTGTGCTCGGTCGCTTCCGACAGCCACGCCTGCGGGTCGCGCGGGTTCTTCGGGTTGGTCCAGTGGATCGCCTTGGGGCTCGGCGGATTGACGATCCCGGCGATGTGCCCTGACGACGACAGCGTGAACCGGACCTTGCCCGGGAGCAGCTGGGTGGTCTTGTAGGCCGCCTTCCAAGGCGCGATGTGGTCTTCCTTGGCCGAGAGCACGTAGGCGTCGGTCTTGACCTGGCTGAGGTCCAGCGGGGTGTCGTCCAGCTTCATCGCGCCGCGCGCCAGCTGGTTCTCGATGTAGCAGGCCCGGAGGTAGAAGGAGTGCATGGCCGCCGGCATGCGCGTCCCGTCGTCGTTCCAGGCGAGGATGTCGAAGGCCGGCGGGTCCTCGCCCATCAGCCAGCTGCTGGCGACGTAGCTCCAGATGAGGTCGTTGGCCCGCATGAAGTCGAACGTGCGGGACATCTCGTTGGAGTCGAGGAAGCCGCGCTTGGCCATCTTGGCCTCGATGCGGGCCACGGAGTCGGGGTCGGAGAACGTGCCGAGGGTGCCGGGCTCCGAGAAGTCGACCAGCGTGTTGAGCAGGGTCGCCGAGTTGATGCGGTTGTCGCCCTTGGCCGCCAGGTATGCCAGCAGCATGGCCGTCAGGCTGCCACCGAGGCAGAGGCCAACCATGTTGACCTTCTGTGACCCGGTGATGTCGTTGATGACGTCGAGGGCGGTGCGAGGTCCGTCGAGGAGGTAGTCGTCGAGGCGGACGTGGCCCATGGCGGCGTCGGGGTTGCGGTAGCTGATCTGGAAGACGGTGTGGCCGTGCTGCACCGCCCACTCCACGAAGCTCCG
>JAICGL010000003.1 GCA_025923175.1 Acidimicrobiia bacterium | reverse complement strand
GGGGCTGGGCGTCACGGTGAATTCCGGGGCGGTGGTGGCCGACGTCACGGCCGGCTCCGGCGCCGAGGTCGCAGGCCTGCGCACCGGCGACGTCATCACGTCCATCGACGGCAAGGATGTGAAGGCGGCCGAAGATGTGACCTCCGCGGTCAACGCCCACAAGCCGGGCGAGGAGATCAAGCTGACGTTCGTCCGGCGCGACCAGACGCAGGAGATCACGGTCAAGCTGGGCGAGCGGCCCGTCGACGCCGGATGAGCCGGGCGGATCGGTAGTCTTTCGCCATGGTCAACACCTCACCGGAAGAGCTGGAGCAGCCACAACCGCCGCAGGGGCACGTGCGGATCGTCTATCTCGGTCCCCTGGCGCCCCACTGGGAGGTCCAGGGCGTCTTCGGCGACCGGGGGGTCATCGATGAGTTCCGGCAGCGGGCCCTGGCCCGGCTCCAGCTCCTCCCGCCCCACGACCCGCAGTTCCGCCGCAACCGGGAACGGGTGGCTCGCGACGCGGAGCGTGAGGCTCTGATCCTCGACTGGGATCTCGGTACCGAGGACGAGTAGCCGGCGTTTCTGCTGGTGACAGCTTGGTGAACGGCAACTTCCGCCTCGGTGAGCGCGGAGCGAAGGACCCGCCTTTCACCACTCTCCGGCGCCAAAATCGGTTGTTCTTGACGATGCGTTAGCAGTTGCTTCACTTCGTGGCCAGGAGGGGGCCATATCGGACCCCCATGCTTCCGGCTGCCCCGGCACGGGCCACATCAAGGAGTGGGCAGCGGCATGAGCACAGTGGATGTCCTGGTCGGACCGGCGCGGCCCGTCCCCGAACCCCGGCAGCTCGATCCGGGGTTGACCCCCGGAGACAAGGTCTTCCGGTTCATCGCGGCGACGGCGGCGGCCAGCGTGCTGGCCATCCTGGGTCTGGTGGCCCTCTTCCTCTGTCTCGAGGCGTGGCCGGCCCTCAAGGTCTCGGGAGTCAGCTTCCTGACGACGTTCGAGTGGGACCCCGACGGGTTCCCGGCCCATTTCGGGATCGCTTCTCTCGTCTTCGGGACCACGATGATTTCCGTCATCGCCCTCGTGGTGGCGGTGCCGGTGGCCGTCGGCTCGGCGCTGTTCGTCAACGAGTACGCCCCCGCCCGGCTCGCCCGGCCGCTGGTGACGCTGCTCGACCTGCTGGCCGCCGTCCCGAGCCTCATCTACGGCATGTGGGGCCTCTACTACCTGCAGCCGCGCCTCCAGGGAACAAGCCTCTGGCTGACCGACCATCTCGGTTTCATCCCCTTCTTCCACACGTCCCGGCCGGTCTTCGGCTCATCCATGTTCATCGCCGGCATCGTCGTCGGGCTCATGGTCTTGCCGATCGTCGCTTCGGTTACCAGGGAGGTTCTCTCCCAAGCGCCCCGAGCCGTCTGCGAGGCTGCGCTGTCCCTCGGCGGAAGCCGGTGGGGGATGATCCGCTCGGTCATCCTTCCCTTCGGTCGCAGCGGGATCGTCGGGGCGGCCATGCTCGGTCTCGGCCGAGCCCTCGGCGAGACGATCGCCATCGCCCTGATCCTGGCGTTCAACTTCAGGATCTGGACCGAGGTCCTCTCACCCGGCGGTGGCTAGATCGCCGGGCTCATCGCCAACAACTTCGGTGAGGCGGGGGAGGTCCAGCGCCATGCGCTGATCGCCGCCGGCCTGGCCCTCTTCGTGATCACCCTCATCGTCAACACGGTCGCCCGCGTGATCGTGAACCGGACCAGCAAGGGGAAGATCGAATGAGCGCCGTCACCAGCAGGGTCCCGGCAGCGGCGCTGCCGCAGCGCCGGAAGGTCCGTCGTACACCGAGGGAGCTGCTGGAGCGGCCCCTCATCATCGCCGGGAGTGTCGGCGTTGCGATGGCGCTCCTCTTCGCCGTCACTCCGCTCTCGGGGCGGCTCGGCTGGGTCTTGTGCACGTACGGGGGCTTCATCGTCCTCGACGCACTCGACAACTGCCAGCGGTACGGCTCGGTGGTGGCGAAGGATCGGATCGCCACTGTGCTGATCGCCACGGCCGGTCTGTGCACGGTCGTGCCGCTGATCCTGATCGTGGGCTATGTCGTCAGCAACGGCCTCGGCGGGATCACCACGAACTTCTTCACCGAGACGCTCGAGGCCGTCGGGCCTGCCGACCCCGCCACCGTCGGCGGAGCCAAGCACGCCATCATCGGGACGTTGCAGCAGGTCGGTCTGGCCACACTGCTGTCCACCCCGCTGGGACTCTTGACCGCGGTGCATCTCGCTGAATCGCGCGGCCGTCTGGCTCGGGTTACCCGGGTGCTCGTCGATGCCATGAGCGGCATCCCGTCGATCGTGGCCGGCCTGTTCATCTACACGATGTGGGTCGTCCGGTTCGACCAGGGCTTCTCGGGTTTGGCGGCGGCCATGGCCCTGTCCGTCCTCATGCTCCCGACCATCGCCCGGACCGCCGAAGAGGTCATCAAACTCGTTCCGAACGGCCTACGGGAATCGTCGCTGGCCCTCGGGGCACCGGAGTGGAAAACCATGCTGCGGGTCATCCTCCCCGCAGCCCGCAGCGGCATCGTGACGGCCACCGTGCTCGGCATCAGCCGCATTGCCGGCGAGACGGCGCCGCTGCTCTCCACCGCCTTCGGCACCGACAGCGTCAACACGAACCCGTTTACCGGCCCGCAGTCGGCGCTTCCCCTGTTCGCCTTCCAGCGCGTCCGCAACGCCGTGCCGGCCCAGATCGCCCGAGGCTGGGCCGGCGCCCTCGTGTTGATCGCGCTGGTGCTGATCCTGTTCACCATCGCCCGGGCAGCCGGGGGATGGGGGGCGTCCCCCCGACAGTGGCGGCGTGAGCCGCCAAAGACAGTCGCCCGAACCAGAAAGGTCCGCTGATGACCGAGATCCCTACCGCCGACGTCCGGATCGCCTCCGCCGTCCTGCACCCGGGGCCGCGGAGGGTCACCGCCGCCGCCGGTGCTCTCCGGGCCGAGGGTGTGACCGCCTGGTTCGGCAAGCACTGCATCGTCGCCGGCATCGAAATGGTCATGCCGGCCGGCAGCGTCACATCCATCATCGGCCCGTCGGGCTGCGGCAAGTCCACGTTCCTGCGCACGCTCAACCGGATGCACGAGCTCGTGCCCACGGCGGCCATGGCCGGTCAGGTCCTCCTCGACGGCACCGACATCTATGCCTCGGGCTCCCGGCCCGCCCTCATGCGGCTGCGCATCGGGATGGTGTTCCAGAAGCCCAACCCATTCCCGACGATGAGCGTCGGCGAGAACGTGCTCTCCGGCCTGAAGCTGGCCGGCATCCCCTGTCGCGACAAGGCCGAGGTGATGGAGCGCAACCTCACCAGGGCCGGGCTCTGGAACGAGGTCAAGGACCGACTGAACGCTCCTGCCGGCGCCCTGTCAGGCGGCCAGCAACAGCGGCTGTGCATCGCCCGGGCCCTGGCCGTCAGCCCCTGCGTCCTCCTCATGGACGAGCCCTGCTCGGCGCTCGACCCGTCGTCGACCATGCGCATCGAGCAGACGATCCGCGAGCTCAGCACCGAGGTCACGATCGTCATCGTCACCCACAACATGCAGCAGGCCGCTCGGGTGTCCGACTACACGGCTTTCTTTCTGGCCGACAAGGGCACGCCGGGGCGGATCGTCGAGTTCGGGCGGACGAGCGACCTTTTCAACACCCCCAACGACCCCCGGACCGAGGACTACATCCACGGACGGTTCGGATGAATCAGGTCTCAACAAAAGAGAGATAAGGAGAATCAGGTGAAACGGAGTTTCATCGCGGCAGGGGCGGTGGCGGGCCTGCTGCTTCTCGGCGCGCCGACAGCATCGGCCGCCGTCCACAAAGACGTCACGGTGACCGGTGCCGGGGCGACATTCCCGCTCAACATGATCGAGCTGTGGAAGGCGGAGTTCTTCAAGTCGACCGGCGTCACCATCGCCTACACGGGTGTCGGCTCCGGAGCTGGACGGGCCCAACTCATTGCCGGAACGGTCGACTACGCCGCTTCCGATGTGCCCGCCTCGGCCGCCGAGGTGGATCAGCTGAAGGCCAAGTACGGCGATTTCGTCTACATCCCGTTCACGGCCGGCGGTCTCGGGGTGCACTACAACGTCCCGGGTCTGACAAATCTGAAGCTGTCGGCGTCGACGATCGCCAAGATCTTCGCCGGCACCATCATCAACTGGAACGACCCGGCGATCGCCGCCGACAACGGGGCGGCTGGTCCGAACCTCCCGATCCAGGTCTTCGTGCGCTCCGACAAGTCGGGAACCTCGGGCGTCTTCACCGACTACCTGGCCAAGGCGGCCCCGGCGGACTGGACGAAGGGCAAGACCGAGACGTTCCCGACGGACAGGGGTCAGATCGGCAAGGCCGGATCCGACGGCGTCTCCAACGCCGTGAAGACCGCCTCAGGAGGTATCGGCTACGGCGAGCACAGCTTCGCCGTCGAGCGGCAGCTCCCCGAGGTACTGGTGAAGAACGGTGCCGGCGAGTTCAAGGGCCCGGAGACGGCCGCCGTGACCGCGGCGCTCGAAGCCGCCATGCTCAACCCCGACAACACCCTGACCCTCAACTACACAACGACGAAGCCCGGCGTGTATCCCCTCTCGACGACCAGCTACCTGCTGGTGCCGGCGAAGATGGACCCGAACGAGGGCGACAACCTGATCTCGTTCCTGAACTACGTCCTCGGTGACGGCCAGTCGAAGGCCGCAGGCATCAACTACGCACCGGTTCCGGACAGTGTCCGCCGGGCGGGCCAGACGGCGGTGACGAGAATCAACGCCACAGTCGCTCAGGCCGCTCCGGCTCCGGAGCCGGTCCCGGTGTCGGCTCCGGCTCCGGCGCCAGCTCCCGCCCCGGCCACCACCGCTCCGAAACCCGCTCCCAAGCCGGCGGCCGCCAAGCCCGCTCCGAAGCCGGCGGCGACGGCCGCCACGGCCGACGCTCAGGCGGCTCCGGACCCGGCGCTGGCCAACACGGGCTCGAGTTCCACGCTGGCGGCGACGCTCGCAGGCTCGCTGCTGGCGCTGGGCGGACTCTGCGTGGGCGTGGGCCGCAAGCGGCGGGCCGTTCGCGTCTGATCCGCAACCTCCAACAGATCCCCCTTTCCGCACGACGGCCGGGCGGTACCTGCGGGTGCCGCCCGGCCGTGGTTTCGCCCAAACGGCTGAATGTTGCTGTCAGTCCATTCCATCCCGCGGAGAGTGGCTGGAAGGGCGGCTAAAGTTCGCGTTCCGTTACCGATTTGTCGCTTGAACGTTCCTTTCGGGGGTATCCGCGTGCGCTTCCGCCTCGTTCCGACCGACGAGGGTTTCTTCCCGCTGTTCAACCAGGCAGCCGAAAACCTGGCCGACAGCGCCCGCCAGCTGAGGGACCTCCTCGACGAGTACGAGAACGTCCAGCCCAAGCACCTCAAGATCAACGAGTGCGAGGCGCGGGGCGACCAGCTCACGAAGACGATCCTGCGGCGCCTCGACTCGAGCTTCGTGACCCCGTTCGACCGCGAGGACATCCACGCGCTGACCGAACAGCTCGACGACGTCGTCGACGACATCCAGGCGGTGGCGGAGCTCCTCTTGCTGCATGACGTCGAAGAGCCGCTCCCCGACGTGCGTGAGATCGTCGACATCCTGGTCAAGGCGGCCGACGCCAACGTCTCCCTCATCGCCAAGCTGCCGAAGCTGAAGGGTCTCGACTCCGACCTTCAGGCCATCGACGAGCTCGAGAGCGCCGCCGACCGGCTGTACCGGAAGACGGTGGCCCACCTGTTCTCCGGTGACTTCAATGCCTTCGACGTCCTGCGGTGGAAGGACATCGTCGAGGCCATTGAGCACGCCGTGAACAAGCTGGAAGGCGTCTCCGACATCGTCGAGGGCATCGCCCTCAAGCACAGCTAGGCGACCGTGGACGACGCCGCCCTGTGGTTCGTGATCGCGATTGCGCTCGCGTTCGACTTCACCAACGGCATGCACGACGCCGCTAACTCGATCGCCACCATCGTCGCCACCCGTGTGCTCTCACCCCGCCTCGCCGTGATCTGGGCGGCGGTGTTCAACTTCGTGGCCTTCCTGATATTCAAGACCCATGTCGCCAGCACCATCGCCAAGGGCGTCGTCGAACAGGACGTCCTGTCCATCGGCGTGATTTTCGCCGGGCTCATCGGCGCTATCGCCTGGAACATGCTGACCTGGTACCTCGGCCTTCCGAGCTCGTCATCGCACGCCCTCGTCGGGGGGATGGTGGGAGCGGCCGTGGCCAAGTCGGGCTTCGGGTCGGTCGTCTCCAGCGGCCTCTCGAAGATCGGCGTGTTCATCGTGCTCGCCCCGCTGATCGGGCTCGCCCTCGGCTTCATCGTGATGGTCTTCGTGCTGCAGTTCAGCCAGAAAGCGAAGAACGTCAACCGGCTCAACCGGGGATTCAGGAAGATGCAGCTGGTGTCCGCCGGTGCCTACAGCCTGGGCCACGGCGGGAATGACGCCCAGAAGACCATGGGCATCATCCTCGCCCTCCTCATCGCCACCGGCCACGCGGGCGCCGACTCCGACGTCCCGTTGTGGGTCGTCCTCTCGGCCCACACCGCCATCGCTCTGGGCACGCTCAGCGGCGGGTGGCGGATCGTGCACACCATGGGTTCGAAGATCACCCGGCTTCAGCCGGCCGGCGGTGTATCGGCTGAGTCGGCCGCCGCCGCCACGCTGTTCTTCGTCTCGGCCAACGGCATTCCGGTGTCGACGACCCACACCATCACGGGCTGCATCGTCGGCGTTGGTTCGATCCAGCGCCTGTCCGCCGTCCGCTGGGGTGTGGCCGGCCGGGTCGTGTGGGCCTGGATCCTGACCATCCCCGGAGCCGCCCTGATGGCCGCCCTCCTCTTCCTGCTGCTCAAGCCCTTCTGACATGGACCAGAGAGCGCTCTTCTTCATGATCGCCGCCGCCGTGGCCGCCCTGCTCACCACGGTCATCGACGACACGCTCCGCTACGTGCCGGAACTCGTGGCTATCACCTATGCGGTTCTCGCCGCCGCCAGCTACCTCGACTGGCGCACCAACAAGCGCTAGGTCAACGAAAGGGCCGTCGAGGCTTGGTGTAATGGGCAAAACCGGGTAATGTCCCTTTCCGTTGGGGAAAGGAGAACCGATGCCCACAGAGTTGGAGTTTGCGGGACGGCTCGGAGCAGCGCTGGTGCTGGGGGGAGCGATCGGGCTGGAGCGGGAGCTGACCGGTCAGGTCGCCGGGCTGCGGACCCACATGTCGGTGGCGCTGGGGGCGGCTCTGTTCGGGATCGTCTCGGCCTACGGCTGGAATGAGTTCGCCGCCGTACGGGCCCAGACCAACGTCCAGATCGACGTCACCCGGGTGGCGTCCAACATCGTCACCGGGGTCGGCTTCCTCGGCGGCGGGGCCATCCTCAAAGACGGCGCCACCGTCCGGGGTCTCACCACCGCCGCCAGCCTGTGGGTCACGGCCGCCGTGGGCCTGGCGGTCGCTCTCGGCGGCTACTCCCTGGCAGCGATGACGACGATCGGTCTCGTCTTCTCGCTGATCCTGCTCCGGGGCCCGCGCGGTCGGATCCGGCGTCGCTACACGATCGCCCAGGAGTCGGTGGCGATCCTCCTCCACTCCGGAGCCGATCCCACGAGGGTGATCTCCGCCCTCCGGGCGGTGCCCGACCTCGATATCCGATCCATCTCCACCCGCGATGCCGGCGACGGCGTCATCGTGCAGGCCGACGTGGAAGGGCCAGACCTCCACAGCCGGCTGGCCGAACTCGCCGAACTGCACGAGGTCGCCGGCGTCGACGTCGGCGGCTGACGAAGGAGCGCTTCGATGTCCGCTTCCCCCTACATCCGCCGGGCCACCACCTCCGTGCTCGTTGCCGTTGCCCTTCTCGGCGGGTCGATCCTGCTGCTCGGTGGCCGCTTCGATGCCGTCCCGGGCTACGCCTTGACTCAGCCCGTGCGCGTCGAAACGCCCATGGCCGCCTGTGTGGCCGAAGAAAGCATGCGGCTCATCAACTCCAACCTGGAACGCTGCCGTCCTGGCGAACTGGAGCTTGCCTCCCAGCACACCACTCCGGGTGCCTCGGGGCCGCCCGGTCCTGTCGGTCCCCCTGGTCCGCCTGGTCCTCCTGGGCTGCCCGGTCCGCCAGGCCCCCGGGGCGCGACGGGCGGGGCAGGCGCCGCGGGCCGGGCTCCCACTGGTACTGCCGGAGGCGCACCGGTATCGAGTGCAGCATCGGCACTTGGTCCGCCCGGCCCTCCCGGGCCTCCCGGACCGGCCGGCCGAGCCGGTGCCGACGGCATCTCCGGCTTCGAGGTCGTCTCCGCGAAGCTCGCCGTGACGAGCCGGCAATCGGCCGTCGGACAGGTTCGCTGCCCGGCCGGGAAAGTGGCTGCAGGGGGAGGCGTCATGCCCGATCCCGACGGGCCGCGCAAGGGCGACGCTCCGGAAGACCGCACCGAGGTCGTGGTTTCGGGGCCGCTCCTGCCGGGCGGTGACGCCGGTGGCTATGGCTGGACGGCCACCGTCAGGAACACCGGCTCGTCGCCGCTGTCGGTCGTCGTGGCCGCCATCTGCGTGATCCTGCGGTAACGACTCCGAACCCCTCAATCGAGGGTGATGTTGTCCTCTATTTCGTCGCCGGTGCCGAACTCGACGCCGTGCATCTCGCCGGTGACCATGTAGTTCACCCGCTCGCCGATGTTCACGGCGTGATCGGCCATCCGCTCGTAATAGCGGCCGACGAGGGCGACCTGGACCATCTGCTGGAGCCCGGCCTCGTCGGCCCGGCCGAGGGCGAAGATCGTCCGGAAGAGCTCGCGTTGGAGCTCGTCCATGATGTCGTCCATGTCCTCGAGGGCCATGGCCCGGGCGCAGTCGGACTCGGCGAAGGCCTCGATGGCCAGCCGGAGCTGGACGCCCGCCTGGTGGCCCATCCGCTCGATGATCCGCCGGATCGGATCGGGTAGCTCCACTGGGTAGAGCCGCCGGGTCGTCTTGGAGACGTTGACCATGAGATCGCCCGTCCGTTCGATCTCATGAATCGCGCGCAACACGGCCACCACCATGCGCAGATCTGACGCCATCGGCTGTTGGCGGGCGAGGGTCGTGTAGCAGCGGTCCTCGAGCGAGTGGGTCAGCTCGTCGATGGCCGCATCGCCATGGATCACCCGGTCGGCTGCGGCCAAGTCGGCCTCGAGGAAGGCGTCCGTTCCGGCGGCGATGGCGTCGGTCGCCAGAAGGCCGAGCCGCACAACGTCAACCCGCAGCTCATCAAGCTGGCCGTGATAGGTCTGGCGGATCTCGCTCATACCACCTCCCGGGCTGGCGTCTGGGTGCATTCTCGCCTCCTCTGGCGACCTTCGAGTCCGCCTTGTCCTGATCCGGGTCGGGGTTCCGGTGTCGTTTACCAGATGGTGCGCATCCGTTTACGGATGGGTCGTCTCGAACTCTTAGCGTCAAGTGAGACCCTACGCGAGAGGAACGGGACCCCCACCGTGTGCCGCCGAAGTGCCGGACCTGACCGCCCTTACCGGTCAGCTGTGCTTCAGGGCGATGCTTTCGACCACGTCGCTGATCTTCTCCAGCCGGTTGACCGAATTGATCCGCTTAGGCCGACATTGGACCCAGCGCGGAGCGACGGTGCAGGTCAGGGCTTCTCTACACTGGATTTCACATGGACATCGGCTCGAACCTGGCCGTGATCATCTCGGCAGGGGTCGCCGTCCTCCTTCTGGTGGTCGGTTTGTGGTTCCGCGCCCACCGTGCGCTCGTCCGACGCATCCTCACGGTCGCCGCCAGGCTCGATGATGAGGCCGTCTCGATGGACGGGCGGGGCGGCAAGGAAGCTGCACTCGATCGCCTGGAGCGCAGCGCCGAGCACGCCCACCTGCGTGTCGACGAGGCCATGGGCGACAGGAACCGACTCTCGGCCTCCTTCAACCTCATGGCCGACGGGATCGTCGTGGTCGACCAGCGTGGCGAGATCGTCCTTCGCAACGGGGTGGCCGAGCAGCTCACGGGCCCGGGGGGCGATGCCCTCACCGCCGACGCCATCTGGGAGCTCCTCGACCGGACGCTGCGAGGCCTCGAGGGGGAGCGGGAGCTACGCCTCTTCGGCCCGCCTCGCCGGGTCATCCACGTGCGGGCCGTTCCCCTCGACGACGGGGCTCGCCCCATCGGCGGAGTCGCCTTCCTGCGCGACGTGTCGGAGACACGGCGGATCGAGAACATGCGCCGCGACTTCGTGGCCAATGTCAGCCACGAGCTGAAGACCCCGATCGGGGCCCTCGGGCTGCTGGCCGAGACCATGGCCGGGGAAGAGGACGGCGAGATGCTGCGCCGGCTGGCCGGCCGGGTGCTGCACGAGTCGGAGCGCCTCGAGAGGACGGTGGAGGACCTGCTCGACCTTTCCATCCTCGAGGCCCAGGAGTCTCCGGAGCGAGAGCTGATCGCCGTCGACATGCTCATGGCCGACGCCTCCGAGCGGATGGCGTCAACCGCCGAGGCGGCGGGGATCCCCATCGAGATGACCGAACCGGCCGGCGACATTCTGGTGGCCTGCGACCGGCGCCAGGTGACCAGCGCCCTCTTCAACCTCCTCGACAACGCCGTGAAGTATTCGGAGGAGGGCGGCAAGGTCGAGTTCTCGGCCCAGGTCGAGGGTTTCTCAGTAGCCATCTCGGTGCGCGATCACGGCATTGGGATTCCCCACCGTGACCTGGAGCGGATCTTCGAGCGCTTCTACCGGGTCGACCGCACCCGCAGCCGAGCCACCGGCGGCACCGGGCTGGGCCTGGCCATCGTGCGCCACGTCGCCCAAGCCCACCAAGGCGAAGTCTCCGTGGAGTCGGACGAAGGAAACGGCTCCACCTTCACCCTCAAGCTGCCGCTGGCTGCTGCCAGCCGCACCGTCCGACGCAACCGGAGGTCAACACCCGATGGCTGAGCCGCCCACAATTCTCGTCGTCGACGACGAGCAGAGCTACCGCGACGCCCTGGCTGTGTCGCTGCGGCGCGAGGGCTTCCTCGTGCAGGTGGCCGCAGACGGACTCGAGGCCATCGACCGGTTCGAGACATGCCGACCGGCTCTGGTGCTGCTCGACGTGATGCTGCCCCGCATGTCGGGCATTGACGTTTGCCGGGAGCTGCGCGCCAAGTCCCGCGTGCCGATCATCATGCTCACCGCCCGCGACGCCGAGATCGACACCGTCGTCGGCCTCGAGGTCGGCGCCGACGACTATGTGACGAAGCCGTTCCGCCTCCGGGAGCTGGTAGCCCGCATCCGGGCGGCCCTCCGCCGGGCGCCGGGCGAGGAGGAGGACGCCAACGCCGAGGTCGTCGAGGTGGCCGACGTCCGTCTCGACCCCATCCGCCACGAGGTGTCGGTGCGGGGCGAGGCCGTCCAGCTGGCCCTCAAGGAGTTCGACCTGCTCGAGCTGCTCCTGGTCAACGCCGGCCGCGTGCTGACCCGCGACACGCTGATGGACCGGGTGTGGGGGCCGAGCTATGTCGGGGACACCAAGACCCTCGACGTCCACATCAAGCGGCTCAGGGCCAAGATCGAGGAGAACCCCTCGGCGCCGACCCGCATCACGACGATCCGGGGTCTGGGCTACCGCTACGAGAAGCCGAAGGAAAGCGCCGCCGCGGCGCGCACCGGGGGCGAACGAGCCGCGAACTAGCAGGAACCTGAACCCTGCCTGGCCCGGGAATGAACGGGCGGCCACGCCTGGACGTCGATTCCGCCTTACATAAGCGTTCGACGAGGATCGTGCCTACGGTGCCTTCCTGCCGCGTCGTCACTCGACATGGGGAGGTTCACCGACGTGGATGTGCACCGTAGGGTCTTGCTCCAGCGCGCCTTGGGAACCACAGCCGCCATCTTGTTGGCGGTGACCGCCGTCCTCGTGGCGCCGGCCTCGGCCGACCACGAGGAGGGGTGCCGGAAGTACGCGCAGGTACCGAACCCCTTCGTCAAGATCGTCGCCGAGCACAACACATTCGACACGAACTGCCTGCAGGCTCCAGCCGAACGGAACTTCCGCATCTACCTCCAAAACAACGACTCCGACCCGCACAACCTCTCGATCTACAGCAAGGACCCGGCCGACGGGAAGGCCGAGCAGCTCTACAAGGGTAAGGCCGTCAAGGGTCCTCAGCAGCAGGAGGAGTACGCCATCGAGGGCCTCCCGTCGGGGACGTACTACTTCCAGGACGACAAGGTGCCCGACATGTACGGCAAGCTCCAAGTCGAGGAAAAGAAGAAGAAGTAGTTGTCCAGCCCGGCTCGGGGGTCCGGCATCGCACCCCTGAGCCGGCTAGCCGATGGCGAAGCTGGTCCGCAGGACGCCTTGCTGATAGACCGTCGCGGTTTCAAAGCCGGCGCTCCGCAGCACCCTGCGGACAGGAGCGTCGTCCGGCCCGCTCTCGTTGACGAACCGCCGGATTCCGGCCCGGGCCGCGTCGACGGCAATCTCCCGCACCAGGGTGGCGGCCAGATTCTCGGCGGCGGTGTCGTGCAGCACGAGGGACACCTCGGCGCAGACACTCTCGGGTAAGCGGTTCCAACCGCCGACAGCCACCACCCGACCGTCGACGGTAGCGGCGAAGGCTCGTTCCGGCCCGGGGGCGAGAGGACGGATGGTTGTGTCAGCCATACCGACGACCGTACGGGTGCCCGATGACGACGAAAGAACAAGCGCGGGACCGCTGGATGTGCGCTTCCTGACAGCTTGCCGATCCGTCAGTCTGCGCGACCGCCCGGAACGACAGCTGTGGCTCGCAGAACCTTCGCCTTCTCCAAGAGGCGTCTCGCCTCGGTCACGTAGTAGGCGGGCGGTCGAGGCGGGGCCGTCGAAGTGGTGGCTGGGCGAACGGCGTCGAGATGTGACGTCTCCACTTCGATGGGATCGTCCTCGACGATCACCTCGAGCTCAGCCAGAGCCGTGCTTCCCGGCAGACCGCTGCGGAGCAGATGACGCGCGCGGCGGGTGGCGAAGGTGGGAACGAACTGGGCCACCTTCGCGTCGGACAGGAACTGCTCCGCCACTTCGAAGACCAGACGCTCTGCGTCCGCCTGTGAGATCCCTTGGAACTCGACGGTCAAGGATTCGGCGGCCCAACGGAGGCGATCCTCGAGGACCTCCCGTTCGTCACGAGTCGATGCGTCATGAATCATGAGCCCCTCCGCGGCGCCCGGCGCCGGACAACTCGGAACCCGTCAATCATCTCTTACTGAGCTCGTCCGACCGCTAGCCGGAGGAGCAATGACACGATGACGACAACATCCGTTCATGTTGCATTTACGGGCGATTTGCCGAGCTTGACACTGTTCGTCGGGAATGCCTTACATAGCGATTTGGAGCCCGACGCAATGGGGGAGAGTTACGTGAACCAAGGTCAGCCGATTCGCCGTCTCGGATTTCCGCTCCTCCTTCTTTCAGTCCTGATCGCCTGCGTCACGTTGATACCCGGACCGGCGGGCGCGGCTGAGGAGAAGGCCTCTGCGGACACCGTCGCTGCCGGGTTGCAGAAGATCGAGGGGATTGCCGCCAGCAGCGCCGAAGCCGTTGGAACGGACGGTGCCGAGGCGGAGAAGCTGCACGCCGACATCGAGCCGGTGTGGGAGAAGATCGAGGGCACCGTCCGGGCGAACGACTCCAGTGCCTATGCCGCCCTCGAAGACAGCTTCACCCTTCTGAAGATCGCAGCGAAGAGCGCCGATCCCTCGAATGCGTCGAAGGCGTCCGAAGGGCTCTCATCGGCGGTGAAGAGCTATCTGGCTGCGCACCCCGGCGATGCGTCGACCGGCTCCTCGCGGACAGCTGCGGCGGCACCATCGACGGCTTCTGCGGCTCCTGCTGAAGGCTCCACAGCCGATGCCGCCGGTTCGGGCACTCTGGCCCGCACGGGCGCCTCTGGGGCCCTCGGTGCCCTCGCAGGGACGGCCCTCGGCCTCGGTGGACTGGCCGTGATCGGAGGTGCCCGGCGGAGGGCGTGGCGCTGACCGGTTTGGGTGGCTTGTGTACTTCCCGAGGCGGGCTTCGGCTGTCGTTCACCTTTTCGTGCGCGTTCGTTTACGGAAGGGTCGCCTGCAACCCTTAGCTTCGGAAGCCTGGGTCCGCCCACTCACAGGGGAAACGAAGCGCCAGTGGACACTTCGACCGTCATCCCGCCCCTCACCATCACGACGGAGGAGGCGGGGCTGCCCGTGCCGGAACGTGACCGGGAGGTGGTGTTCTCGGTCAGGGATCTCGACGTCTACTACGGCCCCATGAAGGCCGTGGCCGGCGTGACCATGGACGTCCACGCCAACGAGGTCACGGCGATTATCGGGCCGTCCGGCTGCGGCAAGAGCACGCTCCTCCGCTGCTTCAACCGGATGAACGACCTCGTCCAGACGGCGCGGATCGACGGCTCGATCATGTACCACGGCCACGACCTGTACTCGCAGGGCGTCGACGCCGTAGAGGTGCGGCGGCGGATCGGCATGGTCTTCCAGAAGCCCAATCCGTTCCCCAAGACGATCTACGACAACGTGGCCTTCGGCCCGCGCCTGAACGGCAGGAAGAAGGGTCTCGACGAGGTCGTCGAGAAGGCCCTCACAAGCGCCGCCCTGTGGGAAGAGGTCAAGGACAAGCTGCAGACGAGCGGCCTCGCCCTCTCCGGTGGCCAGCAGCAGCGGCTCTGCATCGCCCGCGCCATCGCGGTGGAGCCGGACGTGATCCTGATGGCCGAGCCCTGCTCGGCTCTCGACCCGATCGCGACCGCTCGGATCGAAGACCTGATGGACGAGCTGAAGAGGGACTACACGATCGTCATCGTCACGCACAACATGCAGCAGGCCGCCCGGGTCTCCGACATGACTGCTTTCATGAGCGTCGACGTCAGCGCCGGCGGGCGCACCGGATACCTAGTCGAGTACGGGCGGACGGAGCAGATCTTCACCCATCCCTCCGACCCCCGCACCGAGGGCTACATCACCGGCCGCTTCGGCTAGCCGACCACGGCAAAATGCCGGGGATCCTGGACGATTCAAACCCCTATCGCCGGCTACGTCCCGACGAAGCCACCGACGAACAACGGCTCCGGAGCGCTCGGCGCATCGCGATCGGTTCCCTCGTGATGGCACTGCTCTGGGGCTTGGGGTTCCTGTCGCTCGGCGGATTACTCGGTGGTGTCGCAACGCTGATGCACGTGAGAGGCCGCCGTGAGGAGCGCGTCACCCGGCGCATCGCCCAAGCGGCGGTCGTGCTCGGGAGCATCGGTTTCATTGCGACGCTCGTCGTCGCCGGTCCCGAGTTGTTCCGGACGGAGTGAGCGTTTCACCAAGCCGTCCGTAAGAGTTTTCTGACAGTTTCTAGGAACTCTTGGCCCGCCATGATCGGATTGCCCGCCGAGGGCCTGAACTCGGAAGGTGAACGGCGTGGCCGAAATCGCGTTCGCGGCACGACTCGTGCTGGCGGTGGTGTTTGCTCTGGCGGCGGTGGCGAAGCTGGCCGATCGGGACCGATCGGAGGACGCTGTCGTCAACCTGGGGATTCCGGATCGCCTGGCACCAACCATCGCCTGGCTGTTGCCGGTGGCCGAGCTGGCGGTGGCGGCCGTGCTCGTGCCGGCCTCGACGGCCCGGCTGGGGGCCGGCGGGGCCGCGGCGCTGCTGTTGGTCTTCAGCGTCGTCGTGGCCCTCAACCTCCGGGCGGGCAACACGCCGAACTGCCACTGCTTCGGGCAGCTCGGGGCGAAGAAGATCGGGCCGGGCACGCTCGTCCGCAACGGCTTCCTGGCCGGGCTGGCGGCGCTGGTGCTGGCCGCCGGGCCCGGCTTCCCCGCCGGCGCCCCGGCCGAATGGTTCACTGACCTCGGGGCCACGGAGCAGGCCGGAGTGGTGGTCGGCCTGGCGCTGCTGGGCGTGATCGCGGGTCTGTGCTGGGCGGTGGCCAGCCTGGTGCGCCAGCAGGGCCGGTTGCTGCTCCGCCTCGACGAGATCGAGTTGATGGTCAAGGACCGCTCGGAGTACCCCGGTCTGGAGATCGGGTCGGTGGCGCCGTCGTTCGCGCTGGCCTCGGTCGTCTCAGGCCAGACGCTGACCCTCGAAGCGCTCCTGGCGCCGGGCCGTCCCGTCGCGCTCGTCTTCGTCGACCCCAATTGCCGGCCGTGTCGCAAGATGCTGCCGGACGTCCCCGGCTGGACGAAGGAGCACGCCGACCGGCTGACCATCGTGGTCATCACAGCCGGCGACGCAGTCGCCGCCCGCCGGAAGGCGGAAGAGGTCGGGCTGCCGGAGCTCCTCGTGCAGGACCAGCGGGAAGTGACCGAGGCCTACCGCACGACGGCTACCCCGAGCGCCGTGCTCGTCGGGCCCGATCAGCGCATCGCCAGCCCGGTCGTGGCCGGCGGCGACGACATCTTCAAGCTCCTGCTCCGGGCGGAAGGGGCTGCCCGCCAGCAGGAGCAGGGAGAGCAACAGCACCAGCACGACACTCCGGAAGTCCAACTGGAAGGGGAGCTGCATGGACGAACCGTTTGACGACTTAGCCCGGAGATTTGCCGCCTCACCAATGTCCCGCCGCCGGGCCCTGGTGCTGATGGCCTCGGCGGCAGCGGGAGCCGCACTCGGCATCCGCCCCCGGCGTGCTGCGGCCAACCACTGCGGGACCGACCGCGTCTGCGATGTCCGCAACGGCACAAAGGCGTGCTACCGGCCGTTCGGCGGCGACAACAACCCTTCCTCGGACTGCAAGTGCGCCGAGGGATCGCCGGGCAAGGGCGAGGGCTGCGTCGACGCCAAACCGCACTGCGGCTCCAGTGACAAGCCCTGCCCCGGCGGCGTGCCGCCGGAGTGCAAGTGCCAGAGCTAGCTAGCTGATCGGTGAATTGATTCCGGCCCCGCATCGGGGCCGGAACCAGTTCGTTACCGGCGCTTGGCTTCGAAGCGGTTGCGGAGGTAGATGGCGGTTCCGTTTGCCAAGAGAACGATCGCCATCAGGATGAGGATGGCGGCGGCGGTGTTCGACTTGAAGCCGCCCTGTGCTTCTCCGGCCCACGTCGTGATGATGCTGGGCATGGCCGTGAAGCGCTCCTTGAGCGAGCCGACGTCGAGCAGTCCGGGGTCCGAACCCAGGGCGTTGGTGACGGCGCCGACGAGGATCAACGGGGCAGCCTCGCCGAGGGCCCGGGCGAGGGACAGCACGGTCCCCGTGAGGATGCCGGGCGCCGCGTAGGGGAGGATGTGGTGCCGGATGGTCTCCCACTTCGTCGCCCCAACCCCGAACGAAGCCTCCTTCAGGCCCGATGGGACGGCCCGGATGGCTTCGGCAGCAGTGATGATCACGATCGGAAGCACCAGGATGGCCATGGTGATGCCGGCCGCGATCACCGTCCGGCCGCCAGTGAAGCTGCCGAGCGACTTCACGAAGATGGCGAACCCGAGGATCCCGTAGACGATCGACGGGACGCCGGCGAGGTTGCGGATGTTGATGTCGATGAGCCGGGTGAAGCGGTTTCTCGGTGCGTACTCCTCGAGGTAGATGGCGGCGCCGATCCCGAGCGGAAAGCCCAGGAAGACGACGAAGACGCCGATCCAGAACGTTCCCCGGAGACCCTGGTGAATCCCGGCCTCACCGGGGAGCGATCGGAGCGTTCCCTGGATGAACGAGGACGGTCGCGACGTGAGCACACCGAGGCCGTCGCTGGCGATCGTGACCAGGAGCACAACGAGGAGCAGGACGGTGAAGGCCAGCGCACCGAACAGGGCCAGGCGGACCAGCAGACCTATGTAGTCGAACTTCCGACTCTCGAGACGGGACCGCACCGCCTCGCGGCCGACGGTGGCTGCGGTGCTTCCAGGCGTGGACAGTTGCATCGGCACTCCTAGTAGCGCTGGCGGTACTTGAGCACGATCCGGTCGGCCAGCATGTTGAGGCCGAAGGTGCTCAGGAACAGGACCATGCCGACGAAGAACAGGCTCTGGAAGGTCAGAGCCGCCCCAACGACCTGATCAGTTCCGGCGGCGATGGACGCCATGCCGGCTGTCATCGTCAAGCCGGGCTGGAACGGGTCGGTCTCGAACAGCGCCCCTCCGGACTTGCCGGCAGCGATGAACACGACCATCGTCTCGCCGAGCGCCCGGGAGATTGCGATGATCAGGGCGGCAACGACACCCGACAGAGCAGCCGGCACGACGACCCGCATGACCGTGGTGACCTTCTTGGCGCCCAACCCGTAAGAGGCCTCGCGTAGGGAGTCGGGCACCGACCGGAAGGCGTCCTCCGCCACCGAGGCGACCAGTGGGATCAACAGGATTCCGACGCCGAGTCCGGCGGCGAACAGTGTCTGCTGGGGAGTGCCTTCCCTGAGTCGCTGGAGAACGTCGGGGGCGATGAAGGTGAGTACGAAGAATCCGATCACCACGCTCGGCACGGCGGCGATCGTCTCGAGCATCGGCTTCAGGATCTTCCGGGCCTTCGGCTTGGCGTACTCCGAAAGGTAGATGGCCGCGGCCAGGCCGGTAGGGACAGCGAGGGCCATCCCGATGATCGTCACGAGCAGGCTCCCGACGATCAGCGTCTTGATGTCGTATTGACTGCGGCGGGGGAACCAGCCTTCGCTCCAGACGGTGCTCCATTCGACCTGGGACACGAAGGTCCACGTCTCCCTGATCAGGGAGAACACGATGAGCGCACTGACCAGAACCGAGAACAGGGCGGCGGCGAAGAGGAGTCGATGGATGATCGCCTCTTTTCGCAGCCGCTTCCGATCTCCGTGCAGATCGGCCATCGTGACGCTCGCCATGCTTCCTCCTGAGCCGGATGGAGGCGGGGCTCGCAGCCCCGCCTCCATCGGTGTCTTACGGATGTATTCGATGCTCCGCGGTTACTTCCCGCCGTCGCGCGTGCCAACCGTCTTGGCCGTCCACACGTCCTTGGTCTTGGTCAGGTCAGCGTCAGCCAGGGCGATGTACTTCACCTCGGTGACCGCGCCGATCCCGTCGTTCAGGAAGTAGTCGACGAAGGCGCCGATCGCCGGGTTGGACTTCTCCTTGGCGGCGTTGACGTAGATGTAGAGGTAGCGGGACAGCGGGTACTTGGCCGCCGCGATGTTCTCGTCCGTCGGGTCGACGCAGGTGCCGCCGGCTTCCTTGGAAACCTGGAGCTTCTTGACCTTGTCGCCCTGCTCGTTGGCGTAGGCGATCCCCACCCAGCCGAGGGAGGTCTTCGAGCCCTCGATGCCCTGGATGATGATGTTGTCGTCACCGGAGGACGAGTAGTCGGGGCGGGTCGTCTTCTCCTGGTCCTTCTTGATCTTGCCGGCTTCCGTCCGCTTCTTCGCGATGGGCTCGATGGCCAGCTCGACGAAGCTGTCGTAGGTTCCCGACTCCTCGCCCGGACCGTAGACGTCCAGGTTGCCGGCGGGGTATGTGGTCTTCGAGCCGAGCTCCTTGCCGAGCGCCGAGGCATCGGCCCACTTCTTGAAGCCCTTCGACTCGGGGCCGATGAGGGCGTACAGGTCCGCCAGGCTAAGACAGGTCAGGGAGCCGTTGGATGGATGGGTCATGACGGCCATCCCGTCGATGGCCACCTTGAGTTCGATGAAGTCGATACCGGCGGCCTTGCAGTTGTCGGCCTCCGCCTTCTTGATGGGGCGGGAGGCGTCGGAGATGTCGGTCTCGCCCTTGCAGAACAGGACGAAGCCGTCACCTGTGCCCGGCCCGTCGACGTTGATCGACACGCCGCCTTCCTTCTCCTTGAACTTCTCGGCGACGCGGGTCGTAATGGGAGCCACGGTCGAGGAGCCCGAGACGTTGATCGTCCCGGACAGCTTCTCGCTACCGCCTCCGGTCGAGCCGGCCTCCGTCTTCTTGTCGTCTCCGCCACAGGCGGCCAGCACCGTCGACATGGAGAACATGAGCAGGAACAGAGCGACGCGCTTGCGTGTCATGAGCGTGCGGCCTCCTTGAGCCGGGCGCGAGACGTGATCAGCAGGTTTTCGTTCACAAGGGGGACGTTACGGATTGCTGATGACGCTGCGTCTCCCCGTCGACAGGGAACCGCTGAACGCAAAGTTAAGTCATCGTGAACGCTCCGGCGGGATTTGACCCGGTTCGTACCGTCTGGGCCGACGGTTCCCTTTCGTTCCCTCTGAACAAAGGGTTGGCGAACGGTAAGGGCACGCTTCCTGACCGGTTCACAAATGGGACATCCTTCGTTCTTCGGAGCGTCAGCTTCTTTCTGCACAATCCGGTCGAACCCTGACAAGCAAAGGTGGCCGGCGTGAAGACGATGCCCAAGCGCACTGGCGATGCCGGCGACCCCGAGGTCACGGTGGACGCGCCACCTCCTGCCGTCGAACCGGAGCGGTCGCACGTGCGGCTCGTGGCCGGCGATCCACCCATGCTGCGACTCGAGATCAATCTCTACAGCTGGGAGAGGGGCGACTCCGATATCGAAGTTGTGCTTCCCCATGGCGGCGAGCTCTCCGATCTGCTCCATTGGGCATTGCCGGAGCAGCGCCTGGTGATCTGCGGCAACCTGCGGGCCCGGATCCACGAGGAGCTCGCCGAGGTGTTCAACGTCCTCCAGCAACCTGCTGGCTGAAGAGCGGGCCTCCCGCCCGTTACCGAGACGTTTCCAACCGTTCACGAAGCGGTCAGATGCCGCGACGTAACGTGGGGGCAATGGCTTGGGAGTACCGGTGGCGGCACAACGCGCCCTGACCTCGGTCGAAGGGCACTCGACCTATCTCGACGCGGACGCCGGCAGTTTGGCGAGCGTTGGCCGCCGTCTCGCGCTCGCCGAGGACGACCGTGCTTCGGTACCGGAGCGCGTGCAGGTACTGGCCGACGTCGGCCGGTTCGTCGACGAGTTCTTCCAGCTGACCGGCGCGCACACCGAGCCGGTGCGGGAGCGGGTGCAACTCCTGCTCGTCCGCCAGAGCAACATCGTGCAGGAGCTACAGGATCAGCTGCCCACGACGGGCGTGGAGCTGTGTGACTGGAACCAGCTGACCGAGGACGACCGGCAGGTAGTCACGGCTGGATTTCGGGAGCGGATTTCGCCGGTGCTGGTGCCACTGGTGATCGAAGCCGGCCAGCCCCTCCCGCCTCCGGCCAATCTCTCCTTGAACGTGGCCGTCATCGTCAGCGACGCCGGTGGGCGACGCCGGCTGGGATCGGTGGAATTGCCCCCGGTGGTGCCCCGATTCGTGCGCGTCCGCCCCCGTTCCGGCGCAGCCCTCCAGGTCGTGCCCGTCGAGCAGGTCGTCCTGGCCAACCTCGCTTTGTTGTTCCCGGCGGAAGAGATCCAAGTCCGCGCGGTGTTCCGGGTAACCCGACAGGCCGGCGTCGTGGCCGCCCCCGGGGCCGACGACATGCTGACGTCGGTGGAGCGGCAGCTCCGGCACGAACGCCACGGCCCCGCCGTGCGCCTCGAGGTCGACACCGCCACACCCGCCGAGATCCTGGAGCGGCTTATGGCGAATCTCGACCTTGACCGCAAGCAGGTCTACGCCGTCGAGGGGTTGATGGGTGTGACCGACCTGGCATCTCTACCGTTGCCCGACAGCGGCGAGAAGGCGGCCCGGTTCCGGTCAACCGGCCGCCCGAGGTCCGACGTGTTCACCCGGCTCGACGACGGCGACGTGCTCGTCCACTTCCCCTATGAGTCGTATAACGACTCGGTCGTGGCCCTGCTCGACCAGGCGGCAACCGACCCGGCGTTGCTCGCCATCAAACAGGCGCTGTACCGGCCCTCGCCCGACGGGCCGACGGTCCGGGCGTTGGTGCGGGCGGCGGAGCGCGGTGCCCAGGTGGTGGCGGCGGTAGAGCTGGCCGCCCGGCTCGACGAGCGCAACAGCGTCGCCGCCGCCCGGGCGTTGGAGCGGGCCGGCGCCCATGTCGTCTACGGCCTCGTCGGCCTGCGCATCCATTGCCCGCTGACGCTGGTGATTCGCGATGCCGGAGGGCGGGTGTCGCGCTACGGCGTGGTGGGGACGGGCCTGCACCATCCCGCCCGCCGCCCCGAGGGCATGTCGCTGCTGTCGGCCGATCCCGAGATCACGGCAGACCTCACCGACCTGTTCAACTACCTGACGGGCTACAGCCGGCCGGCCCGCTTCCGCAAGCTCCTCGTGGGGCCGGGCCTCCTACGCGACCGGCTCCTGGAGATGATCCGGCGCGAGACGGCGGCCGGCCCGGCCGGTCGCATTGCCCTCAAGGTCTACCGGCTCGTCGACCGGGAGATCATCGACGCCCTGTACCGGGCGGCGCAGCGGGGAGTCCGTGTCGATCTCGTGGTGTCGGGCGCCTGCGCGCTGCGCCCGGGGCTGCTCGGGCTCTCCGACGGCATCCGGGTGGTCGCCAGCGTGGGCCGGCACTTCGAAACGTCGCGGGTGTTCGCCTTCGGGTCCGGGCAGAAGAGTTCGGTGTTCATCTCCTCGGGCGATCTCGGCCTCGCCCTCGACCGGCAGGTCGACGTGGCTGCCCCGATCGAAGATCCCGCCCACCGCGCCCGCCTGCTGGCCACGATGGATGCCCTCCTCCGGTACCCGGCCTGGGAGATGGACGCCGACGGCGCGTGGCACAAGCAGGGCCCGGGTGCGGAGGACGCCCTCCGGCAATTGGCGGCCTCAGCGGGGATGAGCGAGGGCGCCCGGGTTAGCCTGCGGGGATGAAGCTGGAGCGGGAGGTCAAGCTGGCCGCATGGGGCGGCTTCGCCGTGCCGGCACTCGACGATGTCGCCCCGGACGTCACGGTCGAGCAGCTCAAGGTCAAGAAGCTTGACGCCACGTATTACGACACGCGAGATCTGCGCCTGGCCCGGGCCGGGGTGAGCCTCCGCCACCGGGTCGGCGACGACCCGCCGTGGACCGTGAAGCTGCCCGAGGGTGACGGCGGGCCGATTATGAGCCGCCGCGAGTTCCCCTTCGAGGGTCCCCCGGGCTCGATCCCGCCGGACGCTGAGCGGCTGGTGCGGGCCTACGCCCGGGGCGAGCAGCTGGTGGCCGCTGCCCGCCTGAAGACCGAGCGGTCCCGGGTCGGCCTCCACATGTACGGCGTTCCGGTGGCTGAGATCGCCGACGACGAGGTGTCGGTGTACCACGGCAGCCGCCTGGCGTCGCGCTTCCGGGAGGTCGAGGTCGAGGTCGAGGAGAGCGCGCCCGACGGGCTGCTGGACGCCGTCGTCGCCCGACTGCGCGACGCCGGAGCGGGTGCTCCCGACAGCACTCCGAAAGTCGTGCGGGCGCTCGGGCCCCGGGCGCTCGAACCACTCCCTGGCACCGCGGCCCCCGTCCGTCCCGACTCGACGATCGGCGAGATCGTGCAGGCGGCCGTGGGCAACGCCCTGGCCCGCATCGTGGCCCACGACCCCGGTGTCCGACTGGGCGACGACCCGGAAGACGTCCACCAGGCCCGGGTGGGCACGCGGCGTCTCCGGTCCGACCTGCGCACCTTCCGACCCCTGCTCGACCGCGACTGGGTCGCCGGCATACGAGAAGAGGCCGGGTGGTACGCGGCCCTCCTCGGCGAGGTGCGCGACACCGAGGTGTTGATGGAGCGGCTCGAACATCAGGCCCGAAGCCTGCCGAAGGAGGACGCCGCCGCCGTCACCCCCATCGTCAAACGGCTTGCCCGGGAACGGGAGGCCGGCCGGAAGCGCTTGCTCGAAGGCATGGACAGCCCCCGCTACATCGCACTCCTGGACCGACTCACCGAGGCGGCGGC
>JAICGL010000002.1 GCA_025923175.1 Acidimicrobiia bacterium | reverse complement strand
TGTGCGCAGTGGCCTTTCCCGGCACGTCGCCCCGGACCTCGGTTGCGCGTCGTTGGCCTGAGGGAAAGCGCACGGCGATGGCCAACAGCCTCTTCGTTCCGGAAGGACCGTCGACGGGCGCGTACGCCCAGGTTGCCGCGCTGCTGCACGAGTCTCGCCGCCAGGCACCGGACCAACTCGGGGCGTTCCTCGCTCACCGCGTGGCGGTCTTCGGCATGCGGGACCTGTCGGTGTTTGTCACCGATTTCGAGCAGCGTCGCCTCGTGCCGATCGCCGGGTCGGCTGCGATGAGCTCGATCAGTCTGGACGACTCGACCGGCGGACGGTCGTTCACCACCGCCAGCCAGGTGGACGAACCGACCGACGGCGGTGTGCGGTTGTGGAGCGTGGTGGTCGACGGCGCGGCCCGTCTCGGTGTCCTATCCGTCACCATGTCACACCTCGACGAGGACGGTCGGGCCCTGGCCGACAGTCTCGCCGGTGTGGTCGCCGCGCTGCTCGTGACCCGGGGCCAGTGCACCGACGCTTACACAGCCCTACGCCGGAGCCAGAAGTTCAGCCTGGCGGCGGAGATGCAGTGGGACCTGCTCCCGCCGTTGAGCCTGGACAGCGGGCGGGTCTCGGTGGCCGGACTGATCCAGCCCGCCTACGAGGTCGGCGGCGACTCATTCGATTACGCCGTCAACGGCGACATGCTCGACTTCGCCGTGTTCGACGCCATGGGCCACGGGCTGGGATCCAGCCAGCTCGCCCATCTGGCCGTGAGCAGCTACCGCCACAGCCGCCGCTCGGGCCTCGATCTCGAGGCGACCTATCACGCCATGGACGCCGCCGTGGCGGCCAGGAGCCCCGACGAGGAATTCGTCACCTGCATCCTCGGACGGCTCGACCTGCTCGACGGACACCTGACCTGGATGAACGGTGGCCACCCGTTACCGCTTCTGGTGCGGGACGGCGAGGTCCTCGGAACGTTGTCGTGCGAGGCGACACTCCCTGCCGGCCTCGGCCGCACCTTCGGCGGCCGGGGGGTCAGTGAAATCGCTCACTTTGTCTTGAAGCGGGGTGACCGACTGTTCTGTATCACCGACGGCGTGGTCGACTCCCACCGCCCGGGCGGCGAGGACTTCGGGCGGGAGCGGCTCGTCGCGCTCCTGCGCGAACAATCCCGCTCCGGTCTCGACGCCGCCGAGACGGTCCGTCAGCTATCCCACACCGTTCTCGACCACCACGGCGAGCTGAGCGACGACACCACCGCCTTTCTGGTCGACTTCCACGAGAGGCCCTGAGGCGGGGCGGAAGGCGGGCAGGGCGAGGCCGTCGTCGAGTGGGAGGGTATGGCGGCCTTCGCCGGTCATCGACCACCAGCGTGGGTCGGCGCCGCCCATCCGCAGGTGACGACGGGAGGCAAATAAGACCCGCGGCCACCCGGGAACCTTTCATGACGTGTGAAGATTGGACCATGCCCGACGAGAGTCAGCGCCGATGGGTGGATTCGATGTCGGAGGCGTATGACCGGTGGATGGTGCCGACGGTCTTCCGGCCGTTTGCTCTCGAGGTGGCCCGCCGCATCGGCGTCAGGCGTCCCCGGCGGGTCCTCGAACTGGCCGCCGGGACCGGCGTTCTGACCCGGGAAATCCTTGCCACCACCGGTACAGCCGACGTGACGGCCACCGACCTGAACGAGGCCATGGTCGAGTACGGCCGCAAGAACGTGCCGGACGCGACGTGGCAGGTGGCCGACGCGCTCGACCTCCCGTTCGACGACGGCCGGTTCGACGTCATTGCCTGCCAGTTCGGGGTGATGTTCTTCCCCGACAAACCGAAGGCGCACGCCGAGGCCCGGCGGGTTCTCGAGCCGGACGGGTCGTACTTCCTCACCTCCTGGGCGACGATCGACGACCACGAGTTCGAGACAGCGGTGGTCGCAGCGCTCGAACGGCTCTTCCCTGACGACCCGCCAAGGTTCCTTCAGTCCGTCCCCCACGGCTATGCCGACCTCGCCGTCATTGTGGCGGACCTTCAGGCGGGCGGTCTCGAACCCGTCTCCGCCGAGACGTTGACCTTGGAGGGACAGATGGCGTCGGCGGTGGACCTTGCCACCGGCTACTGCACCGGGACCCCGCTCCGAGCTCAGATCGAGGACAGGGGTGGTGATCCGGCCGCCGCGATCGTCGTCGTCGCCGAGGAGCTGGAGCGGCGGCTCGGGCCCGGCCCGGTAGCTGGCCGGATGACGGCCCACGTCGTCGAGGCGGCGCCCGCCCTATAGCCCTGCGGACTTCCGGCGCGTACCGTTACGCCATGTTCGCCTCGATCGTCGTCGGGACCGATGGGTCTGCGACTGCGTCCGCCGCCGTCCAGCGCGCCTGTGAGCTTGCGGCGGCGCACTCGTCACACCTGCACATCGTCAGCGCCTACCCCTCCAGCGCCGCCCCGGCGGTGGCCATGGGCCGGGACCCGTCGTCGGTCACTCTCGACGAACACGACGCCGATGTGTGTAACGCCGTCGAGCGGATGCTCGAAGCGGTGCGGCGGCAGCTCGAGGGGTCGGGAGCAAAGATCACAACGCACGCCGTCGGTTACGACCCCGTCACCGCCATCCTCGACGTGGCCCGAGCCCAGGAGGCCGACCTGATCGTGGTCGGCAACGTGGGCATGCGAGGCCCGCAGCGCAAGCTCGGCAGCGTGCCCGACGTGCTGGCCCACCTCGCCACCACCGACGTCCTCATCGTCAACACGGCTTGAGGCCGGCCCCGACCGGGGGCTTTTGCGTACTCCGGCATTCGGGTAGGCGGGATGGGATTGCCGCGACTTGAGGAGGAGGCGTCATGGAGGTCAAGCAGTCCGTCCGGCTCCCGGCACCCGTCACCGAGGTGTGGAAGCGCATCGGCGGATTCAACGCCCTGCCCGACTGGCATCCGATGGTGGAGAAGAGCGAACTGGCCAAGGGCGGCCAGGAGCGGAAGCTCACGCTGCCCGGCGGAGCCACGATCGTCGAGAAGCTCGAGAGCAAGGACGACAAGTCCTACCGCTACAGCTACTCGATCACCGACAGCCCGCTCCCGGTGGCCGACTACCACTCGACCATCGAGGTCCACGAGGAGGGCAAAGAGTCCGTCGTCGAGTGGATGGGCCGGTTCGAGCCGAAGGGCACCAGCGCCGAGGACGCCCAGAAGGCCATCCAGGACATCTACCAGGCGGGGATGGACAACCTGACGAAGATGTTCGGGCAGGTCGGCAAGTCCACCTGACGGATCCTCGGGCCGGCGGCGTCGGAAGGTCGGCGTACCATCGCGCCCATGGGTAGCTCTCGCGTCCGGGCCATCGTCCTCGCCGCAGTGGCCGTCATCGCCGGGGCCTGCAGCTCCGATGACGGGAAGGAAAGCTCCGGCGGGGTGGTGCCGTCGGACACGACGGTCGTGACCCAGACCGCGCAGGGGTCCGTCAAGCTGGCCACCTCCGACGTCGCCACCGGCCTCGACACGCCGTGGGCCATGGCCTTCGACAAGGACGGGAAGCTGTGGTTCACCGAGCGGCCCGGTCGGGTCCGGCGGCTCGGTGACGCCCCCGAAACCGTACCCGGCGTCGTCGAGACCGGCGAGAGCGGCCTCATGGGCATCGCCTTCGACGGGATCGGTCGCCGGTACCTCTGGTACACGACGGCCACCGACAACCGCCTCGTCCGCTACGACGCCCCCGGGGCCGCCCCGACCGTTCTCGTGTCGGGCGTCCGCAAGGCGGTCATCCACGACGGCGGCCGGCTTGCCCTCGGACCCGACGGCGCCCTCTACGTGGGGACGGGCGACGCCAGCGAGCCGGAACTGGCCCAGGACGACGGCAGCCTCAACGGCAAGGTCCTCCGGGTCGACACCGCCACCGGCAAGGCAACCGTCTTCACCAAGGGCCACCGCAACGTCCAGGGCCTCTGCTTCGCCGCCTCGGGCCGGTTCCTCTCGACCGAGCACGGCCCGGACCGGGGCGACGAGGTCAACGACCTCCAGGGGGGCGAGAACTACGGCTGGCCGGGCACCACCGGCAATGGCATCAAGAACTGGACCCCGACGATCGCCCCCGCCGGGTGCGCCGTCTACGACGCCGACCTCATCCCGGGCTGGAAGGGCTCGATGCTGTTCGTGACCCTCAAGGACAAGGACCTGCGCCGTTTGACCTTCAACCCCGACGGGTCCGTTGCTTCGGAGGAGGTCCTCTTCGACAAGACCTTCGGGCGCCTGCGCGACGTCGTCGTCGCCCCCGACGGCTCGGTCTACGTCGCCACGTCCAACAAGGACGGGCGGGGCGACCCCCTGGACGGCGACGACCGGATCATCCGGATCGCCCCCGCCCCATAGGGCACCTGACGAGGGCCCGCCCGACTCGATAGTCTCCGAATCACGTATCCGGCGCCGAGGGGGGAGGCGGAGCGTGAGCATGAGCGAGAGCGACGACGGCTTCGAGCTCAAGCCCATCTCGACTGCTGCCGTCCCGAAGGCGATCAAGAAGGCCGAGCAGTACCGTCTCATCAACGAGCCGGAGCAGGCCGAGAGCATCTGCCTCGACATCCTCGCCGCCCAGCCCGATGACCAGCACGCGCTCACCGTGCTGATCCTGGCGATCACCGACCAGTTCGGCCGCGACGGGAGCGCCGGCGCCCGCCACGCCAACGAGTACGTCACCCGCCTCGACGACGAGTACCAGCGCTACTACTACGGCGGCCTTGTCCTGGAGCGCCAGGCCCGGGCCTACATCGGCCGCGGGAAGTCGCGGGTCGCCGCCTACGACTGTTTCCGCGAAGCCATGGATTGCTACGAGAAGGCGGAGAGGATCCGCCCCGAAGACGACGACTCCGCCCTCCTGCGGTGGAACGCGTGCCTGCGCACAATCCGCCGGGGCCAGCTGCACCCCGCCCCGACGGACGAGAGGGAGCAGCCCCTCGAGTAGGAGCCGGCCCGATCAGCGGAGTGACGTGGTGAACCCAACGGAGGGGGAGGACCGCCGACCATGACGTCCACGACAGGGCATGCAGGGGCCGTACCGGTCGCGATCGACGCGCCGAGGACCCTCCGCCGGGACCGCTGGTGGGTGGAGCCGCTCATCACCGTGGTGGTGCTCGGCGCCTTCACCGTCTACGCCACCTGGGCCGCGTTCGTGAACGCCGACTACTACGTCGACCCGTACCTGTCGCCGTTCTACTCGCCGTGCCTGGCCTCGAGTTGCCACCACGCCACGGTGGAGCTCTTCGGGGACTGGTTCACCCTCTCCCCGGCGCTGCTGATCCTGCCGTTCCCGCTCGGCTTCCGGCTCACTTGCTACTACTACCGGAAGGCCTATTACCGGGCCTTCTTCTGGTCCCCGCCGGCCTGCGCGGTGCCCGACGCCAGAGGCGCCTACAAGGGGGAGAGCCGTTTCCCGCTCATCCTCCAGAACGTCCATCGGCTGTTCTTCTACCTGATCCTCCCGTTCCCGATCCTGCTCCTGTGGGATGGCTTGAAGGCCTTCGACTTCCCCGACGGATTCGGGATGGGCCTCGGGACCCTCGTCCTGCTCGCCAACGCCGTACTGCTCGGCGTCTACGTGCTTTCCTGCCATTCCTGCCGGCACGTCTGCGGCGGTCGCATCGACTGCCTGTCCGAGAAACCGACCCGCTACGGGCTCTGGAAGTTCGTGACCCGCCTCAACGAACGGCACATGCTCATCGCCTGGATCAGCATGGTCGGCGTCGCCGTGACCGACCTCTACATCCGGCTGGTGGCCAACGGCACGATCTCGGACCCGAGGTTCTTCTAGATGGCGGAATACGAGAGCCACGACTTCGACGTGGTGGTGGTCGGCGCCGGCGGCGCCGGGTTGCGGGCCGCCGTCGAAGCCTCTGCCGCCGGGGCCCGCACCGCCCTGGTGTGCAAGTCGTTGCTGGGCAAGGCCCACACGGTCATGGCCGAGGGGGGCATCGCCGCCGCGCTGGCCAACGTCTACCCCGAGGACAGCTGGCGGGTGCACTTCCGCGACACGATGCGGGGCGGCAAGCTCATCAACAACTGGCGCATGGCGCAGATTCACGCCCAGGAGGCGCCCGAACGGGTCCTCGAGCTGGAGGAGTGGGGAGCGCTGTTCGATCGCACGGAGGACGGGCGCATCCTCCAGCGCGACTTCGGCGGCCACCGCTACGCCCGCCTGGCCCACGTCGGCGACCGCACCGGCCTGGAGATGATCCGCACCCTGCAGCAGCACGCCGTCCACCGCGGCATCGACGTGTTCATGGAGTGCACGATCACCCGGCTGCTAAAGGACGGCGACCGCATCGCCGGCGCCTTCGGCTACTGGCGGGAGTCGGGCAGGTTCGTGACCTTCCGCGCTCCGGCAGTGGTGCTGGCCACCGGCGGGATCGGCAAGGCCTACAAGATCACGTCGAACTCCTGGGAGTACACCGGCGACGGGCACGCGCTGGCCCTGTGGGCCGGTGCCGACCTCATGGACATGGAGTTCGTGCAGTTCCACCCGACGGGGATGGTGTGGCCGCTGTCGGTGTGCGGCATCCTGGTCACCGAGGGGGTGCGGGGCGACGGCGGCGTCCTGCTCAACAGCGCCGGGCAGCGGTTCATGTTCGACTACATCCCCGAGATGTTCGCCGCGGAGACGGCCGACAGCGAGGAAGAGGCCGACCGGTGGTACACCGACAAGAAGGGCGCCCGCCGCACTCCTGACCTCCTGCCGCGCGACGAGGTGGCCCGAGCCATCAACTCCGAGATCAAGCAAGGGCGGGGAAGCCCCCACGGCGGGGTGTTCCTCGACATCGCCAACCGCCGCGACGCCGAGTACATCAAGCGGCGGCTGCCGTCGATGTACCACCAGTTCCGGGAGCTGGCCGACGTCGACATCACCAAAGACGCCATGGAGGTGGGTCCGACCTGCCACTACGTGATGGGCGGCGTGCGGGTCGAGCCCGAGACCCAGTCGTCCACCGTCGCCGGTCTGTTCGCCGCCGGTGAAGTGGCTGCAGGCCTCCACGGCGCCAACCGCCTCGGCGGCAACTCGCTGTCCGACCTTCTCGTGTTCGGGAAGCGGGCCGGGCAGGGAGCGGCCGACTACGCCGGAGCCCTGGGCACCCGGCCGGCCGTGGACCAGGCAGCGGTTGAGGACTGCGCCAAGGAGGCACTCCGCCCGTTCGAAGGCGGCAGCGAGAACCCCTACGCCATTCAGAGCGACCTGCAGGAGTGCATGCACAACCTGGTCGGCATCATCCGCAGAGAAGACGAGCTGAAGCGGGCTCTGGAGGAGCTGGCCGTGCTGCGGGATCGGGCGACGCGGGCCGGCGTCGAAGGGCACCGGCAGTACAACCCCGGCTGGCATCTCGCCCTCGACCTGCGGTCGATGCTGGCCGTGTCGGAGTGCATCGCCCGGGCGGCCCTCGAGCGGCGGGAGAGCCGCGGCGGTCACACCCGGGAGGACTACCCCCAGACCGACCCCGACCAGGCGAAGTTCAACGTCGTCATCCGCAAGCAGGGCGACGAGGTGACCCTGGCCCACGAACCGAAGCCCGCGTTGCCCGACGAGCTGCGTGAGCTCCTGGAGGCGAAATGAGCACCCCGGTGAAGTTGCGGGTGTGGCGGGGAGACGCCACCGGCGGCGAGTTCCGCGACTTCGAGGTGGCCGCCGAGGAGGGCGAGGTCGTCCTCGACGTCGTCCACCGCCTGCAGGCCACCCAGGCGGGCGACCTGGCCGTGCGGTGGAACTGCAAGGCCGGCAAGTGCGGCTCGTGCAGCGCCGAGATCAACGGCCTGCCGCGGCTCATGTGTATGACCCGCATGAACGTCTTCGAGCCGGGCGAGACGATCACACTCAACCCGCTGCGGACCTTCCCGGTGATCCGGGACCTCGTGACGGATGTCTCGTACAACTACGAGATGGCCAAGCAGGTGCCGGCGTTCAAGCCCCGGCCACGGGAGGCCGACGGCACCCACCGCATGCGCCAGTCCGACGTCGACCGTGTCCAGGAATTCCACAAGTGCATCGAGTGCTTCCTGTGCCAGACGGTGTGCCACGTCATCCGCGACCACCCGGACAACAGGGGCGCCTTCGCCGGCCCCCGCCTGTTCGTCCGCTACGCCGCGCTCGAGATGCACCCGCTCGACACCAACGACCGGCGCCAGCTCCTCCAGGACCGCATGGGCCTCGGCATGTGCAACATCACGAAGTGCTGCACCGAGGTCTGCCCCGAGGGCATCCACATCACCGACAACGCCATCATCCCGTTGAAGGAGCGCGTGGTCGACCTGCGCTACGACCCCATCTGGAAGGTCTTCCGCCGCGTCTTCGGCCGCAAGAGCCTGGAGCTCGCCGAACGGTGAGTTTCGCCGAGCGGGCGGAGGAAGTCATTCGGGGCCTACAGCCGGGGGAGGTCGTGACGTACGGGGAGGTGGCGGCGGACGCCGGGCGGCCGGGGGCGGCGCGGGCCGTCGGCCATCTGCTGGCCACCCGGCCGGCCGACCTGCCGTGGTGGCGGGTCGTGACCGCCGGCGGTCGCCTTGTCCCCGGTCACGAGGCGGAACACGCCCGCCGCCTGAGAGCGGAGGGCGTGCGGCTGCACGACGGAAAGGTCCGGCTCAGGGGTACGGCACCGGACCCCTGAGCCGGCGGTCGCCGCTGGTTACTTCTTCTTCTTGTCGGCGACCTCGATGGCGCCGTTCATGCCCTTCACCTTGTCGTCCTGGAAGAAGTACTTCCCGGGCGGCAGGCCCTCGATCGCGTACTCCTCCTGGTGGCGACTCTTGACCGGCTTGCCCTTGTAGATCTGCTCGGCCTTCTTGTCCACCGCCGGGTCGGAGCTGTAGATCGAGATGTTGTGCGGGTCCTCGTCATGGTTCATGAGGTAGATCCGCCAGCCGCGGTCGGCCGGAGCCTTCAGGCAGTTGGTGTCGAACTTGCCGTCCTCGGCCTCGATCTTGACGAACGGGTTCGGGACCTGGGCGTACGACCGGCACGACTCGTGGTCGGCATGGTCGGCGCCGGCCGGCGCCACGAACGAAATCGTCGACGCCATCACCACGGCAGCAGCCGTCGCGAAGGCGCGCGTGTACAAGGCCCTGGAATCCACGTCGATTGACCTCCCCATGTTGTGGCGACGCGGGCGGGACGCACCGTAGGCATACCCCGTCAGGGAGTGCTTATGTAAGCGCCAAACTCAAGCCAGTCGTGGCCGGCTGTTCAGGCTCGGATCACGATCGGTTCAGGTGCCCGACCACTCGAGCATCTTGGCGAGGTGGTCGTCGCCGGTGAAGTCGATGATCACGGCCGGTTCATCGCCCACGACCCAGGTGTCGTGCCCGGGCGA
Source organism: Acidimicrobiia bacterium (assembly GCA_025923175.1). Classification (GTDB taxonomy): domain Bacteria; phylum Actinomycetota; class Acidimicrobiia; order IMCC26256; family BP-133; genus BP-133. The sequence goes on along the minus strand of JAICGL010000002.1, from coordinate 15,296 downwards.
CACGTGGAACACGTCGCCGGAGGAGAGCACCACCTCGTCGCTGTCGTCGTCGTCGGGGGCGAAGCACACCTTGCCCGAGACCACATAGCCGGTGTGCTGAAGGTGGCAGCTCTTGGCCCCCACCTTCGGACCGAGGGAGTCCGACCACCGGAACCCCGGCTCGAAGGTCGCCCGGACGACCGTGGTGCCGCCCACCCAGACGATCTCCACCCGCCCGCCGTCAAAGTCACGGACCTCCTCAGGCGTGGTGGTGATGCTCTTGACCTCGATCACGTGCCCCCCCTTTAGGTTCCCTTCATTCTGGCCCGTACGCTGCCCCGACGGTCAAAGGCACCGTTGTCCCGCGGGCGGCGAGCAGAACTCTCGACAGGCCGGTAGAGGGCGAGCAGGATTACGGCATGAGACAACGGATCACGCTCCACGTCACCGCTACCGTCGCCGTTCTCAGCCTCTTCAGCCTGCTCATTCCTCCGACCGCCGCGCCCGCGGGCGCCGATCCGGCGGTTGCGCTGCCCTTCGGCCCGGAGCTCCAGGTAGCGCCCGACGTCCTGGCCAAGGCGCTGGCGTGCCCCGCCACGTTCCAGGGGACCCGCGAGCCGGTCCTGTTCGTCCACGGGACAGCGGGGACCGGAGAAGCCTGGTCCTGGAACTACGGCAAGACGCTGCCGCCACAGGGCTATGACGTCTGCACGGTCACCCTGCCGGACTTCGCTCGCGCGGACATGCAGATTTCCACGGAGTACGTCGTGTACGCCGTCAGGGAGATGGCGGGCCGTTCAGGAGGCAAGGTCGACGTGGTTGGCTTCAGCCAAGGTCCCGTGGAGCCTCGCTGGGCTGTCAAGTGGTGGCCCGACGTACAAGCGCTCATCGACGATCTGGTGTTGGTGGCGGGAGTCGTCCATGGGTTCACGCTGACCGAGGCCTTCTGCTTCGATACCTGCATCGCGCCGTTCTGGCAGATGAAGCCGAACTCGAAGTTCCTTGCTGCTCTCAACGCCGGGGACAAAACTCCGGGGGACGTCTCGTACACATCCGTGTACACCCGCACTGACCAGGCCGTGTGGTTGGCCGGGGGCGGCGCGGCAGATCCCTGGACCCAGAGCGCTGCCCTCCCGGGGGCGGCGAACATCGCGGTCCAGGACATCTGCCCCGGTCGCTTCGTCGGCCACTTCGAGACCATCTATGACGCCGCCTTCTACGCCGTGATCATCGACGCCCTGGCTCAGCCGGGGCCCGCTGAAGCCGGCCGGATCGACCGTGGCGTGTGCGCCCAGGCGGTCATGCCGGGTGTGGACGCGGCGGAGGCGCTGTCCAAGGACATGCAGATGGAAAACGACTTCAACAACCGGGTCGATGACCACCACGTGGACGGCGAGCCGGCCCTGGCGTCCTACGCCTCGTAGCAGACCTTCCGCAGGACGAGTTCCGTGTGCCCGAGGGGGCTGTCACAGTCGACGACGTCGCCGTCACGGGCGACGGCGACGCGGCGGCGGAGCCCTTCCACCTCGAGGTCGACGGCCTGGGCCGTGATGCCGCCGACCCGCAGGTCGGGGATGGGCGACCCGTCGACGGTCACGGCTGTCACCATTCCCGAGGCGTCCTGGCGGTAGGCGACCTCCACCCACTCCCCGGTGGGGCTGGTGAAGGTGGCCGATCCCGCCGGCCCGGTGACGCCGGCCAGGGCGGCGGCCACGGCGTGGAGGCGCTGCGCGGCGGTGCCTCCACGGGGGACTGCGAGTGCGGCGTGGTGGCGGTCGAGGAACCCGGCGTCGACCGTGCCGGCCCCGAACTCGGGATGGCTGAGCGCGGCGATCAGCAGGTCCCGGTTGGTGCGTGGGCCGTGGACCCGCAGGGATTCCAACGCCCTCACCATCCGGCGGACGGCCTCCGCCCGGGTGGGGGCTGAGGCCACGATCGTGGCCAGCCCGGGATCGTCGCCGATCCTCGAACCCGACACGAGACCCGTTTCGACCCGGATGCCGGGAAGCGGGTCGACCTCGAACCGCCGGAGCCGCTCAGAGTGCGGCCGGAAGCCGTCGACCGGGTCGGAGGCGCAGAGGCGGACTCCGATGGCATGGCCCGACGGCGAGCAGTGCCGGGCCTCCACGGGCAGTGGCCGCCCCTCGGCGACGGCCAGCTGCATGTCGACCAGGTCGAGGCCCAGGATCGCCTCGGTGACGGGGTGTGCCATCTCGAGGCGGCTGTTCATCTCGACGAACCAGAGCTGCTCGCCGGAGACGAGGAACTCAACGGTTCCGGCGCCCACGTAGCCGGCGGCCTCGGCGACGGCCAGCGCCGCCGCCACCAGCCGCTCCCGCAGCGGCTGGGCCAGCTTCGGGGCCGGTGCCTCGACGATCACCGGACCGGGCGTTCGGCTGTGTCCCCCGGAATGACGGTGGCCGTACACCACGGTGGAGTCCCGCTCGAAGAGGTGCACGGCCCGGCCGGAGCCGTCGGCGAAGACCTGCACGTCGATGTGGCGGGCGTCTTCCAGCCAGGGCTCGAAGAAGACGGTGCCGTCCCCGAACGCCGCGGTCGCCTCCCGGCGCACCGCCTCCACGACCCCGACGAGGTCGTCGCCCTCTCCGACGACCCGCATCGCCCGGCCGCCGCCCCCGGCGGAGGCCTTGACCGCGACCGGCCATCCCAGCACCTCGGCGGCCGCCTCCAGCTTGCCGGGTGGGTAGCCGTCGACCTCCTCGGCGGAGAGCACCGGCACGCCCGCTTCGGCCGCCAGGGTCTTGGATTCGAGCTTGGAGGCCAGGGTGGCGATGGCCTCGGGGGACGGGCCCACATAGATGAGCCCGGCTTCGGCGCACCGCCAGGCGAACCCGGCGTCTTCCGCCAGGAGGCCGAAGCCGGGATGGACGGCGTTGGCGCCGGCCCGGCGGGCCGCCTCGACGAGGGCGGCAGCGTCGAGATAGGCAGCCGGACCCCGATCGGATAGCCGGTCGAGGGCCACCGCCTCGTCGGCTTCTCCGACGAAGGGTGCGTCCCGGTCGACCTCCGTGAAGACGGCCACGGTGGCGATGCCCAACTCCCGGGCGGTGCGGAAGATCCGCCGGGCGCTCTCGCCCCGGTTGGCCACCAACAGCCTGGTGATCGACGGGCGCATCAAGCGCCGGAGCTTACGCCCGCCGCGCGGCTTAGGCCTTCGTGCCGAGCACCGCCCGGGCGGTGCCGCCGAGGAGAGCCTCCAGCGCCTCCGGAGAGAGGCCGGGATCGTGGAAAGCGATGGAGTTGATCGCTCCCAGGGCTGCGTGAACGACCGTCCGGGTTTCGCTCGGGCCGAGCTCGGGGCGGAGTCGGGCCAGGGTGGCCTCCCAGGCGGCGGCGTACTCGACCTGGCGGTCTTGAAGGCGCTGCTGGTCGGGCCGGGGCAGGCTCTGTGCGTCCTGCACCCAGACGGCCAGCAGAGCCCGTTCCGCCATGGCGGTGGTCACGTGGAAATCGACGAGGCGATCGAGCGCTTCGTCGGACGGGCAATCGAGCTTCTCGATCTCCTCGGCGCCCGCCAGCATCCGCTCGGAGAGTGAGTCGAACAAGGCCACCAGCAGCGAGCTCTTGCTGGGGAAGTGGCGATAGACGCCGGGCCCGGAGATCCCGGCCGCCGTGCCGATCTCGTCGATGCCGACCGCGTGGAAGCCCCGCTGCCGGAACAGGGCCAGGGCGGCGGCGAGGATCGCATCCCGGCGGCCACCCGGGGGTTGGGGGGCGTCCCCCCGACAAAGGCGGCGTGAGCCGCTCGGGAAATCGATGGGCGGCGGGGGACCGCTCATGCCCGTCCACCGTACCGGGGGAACGTTCCGAAGAGACTTCGCCCTTTCGGGTGGTTCCAGGGTTTGTTACCGAAGCGTCACCGAGACGTATCCTGGTGCTTGGTAAATACAGCGCGGGCTGAGGAGGACGCATGTCGGACGTGGGCTTCGAGGGCAGGGTGGCGATCATCACGGGCGCCGGAGGCGGTCTGGGCCGGGAGCACGCCCTGCTGATGGCCTCCCGGGGAGCCCAGGTTGTGGTCAACGACCTCGGCGGCGCCGTCGACGGCACCGGCTCGTCGGCCGGTCCCGCCCAGAAGGTGGTCGAGGAGATCGAGGCCCTCGGTGGGGCGGCGGTGGCCGACGGCAACAGTGTGGCCACGACCGACGGCGCCGAGGCCATGGTGAAGACGGCCCTCGAGGCGTTCGGCAGAGTCGACATCGTCATCAACAACGCCGGGATCCTGCGCGACAAGAGCTTCAAGAACATGACCCCGGACCTGTGGGACCCGGTCATCGCGGTGCACCTGACCGGCGCGTACAACGTCAGCCGGGCCGCCTGGCCGCACTTCTGCGAGCAGTCCTACGGCCGGATCGTGTCGACGTCGTCGGCGGCGGGGATCTTCGGCAACTTCGGTCAGACCAACTACGGCGCCGCCAAGATGGGCATCGTCGGCATGACCCGGGTCTGGGCCCAGGAGGGCGGCAAGTACAACATCCGGGCCAACGCCATCGCTCCGGTCGCCCGCACCCGGATGACCGAAGAGATCCTCGGCCCACTGATCGAGAAGGTCGACCCCGCGCTGGTGTCGCCGGTCGTGGCCTACCTGGCCTCGGAGGAGTGCGCGGTGAGCGGCGAGGTCTACAGCGTCGGCGCCGGACGGGTATCTCGCATCTTCATCGCCGAGGCACCGGGATACTTCAAGAAGGACCTCACCATCGAGGACGTCCGGGACAACTGGGACACCATCCGCGCCGAGGCCGACTACCTCATCCCCACCAGCGTGAACGACGAGTTCGGCCGGCTGCTGATGCCGTTCCTCTCCGACGAGCAGTAGGCGGGCGCTACGACGGCGCGGCCCGGGCCTCGAGGTACAGCCGGATCTTCACCTCAGGTTCGATTTTGATCATGAAGAGCGACGGTGGCGGGATGCCGAAGTCGGAGATGTTGAGGCTGTCTTCGCCGGACACGACCAGCAGCCCCGGCTCCGGAAGCTCGGCGACGACCACTCCCTCCGCGGGGACCGTTACTCCCCGCAGGGTGACCTCGCCGTGGACGCGAAACGTCGACGACGGCAGGTCGAGAGAGCTCGCGGCGTAGAGGTCGATATAGGCCGTCGGATACCGCCGGGCGCCGATCTGCCGGTGAAGCTCGCTGTCGTAGGCGGAGTTGCCCGACGTCATCCGGTTGACGAGGAGCTCCAGGTGGGCGGCCGGAGGGGCGGTGGCGGCATCGATCGCGCCGTCCTCCACGGCCGCCTCGATGAAGCCTTCGATCCCGTTGGCTCCGAAGGTGACCGGTCCGAGGCTGGTGGTCACATCGAACACGACGGCCGACCGTTCCGGCACGAGCGTGTAGTGGCGGCTCTCGGGCCGCCCCTCGGGGATCACCCGCCTTCGTCGTTTCGCGCCACGAGCAGGGCGGCGTCGTCGGTGAGGTCCTTGCCGGCCAGCAGCTCGAACACGAGACGATCGCAGAGTCCCTCCGGCTCGGCGCCGGCGGCGGCCGTCGCTGCACCCACCAGATCGGCCAGCCGGGCGTCGATCGGCTCGTCGCGGCGTTCGATCAGCCCGTCCGTATAGGCCACCAGCGAGGCCCCGGTCGGGAACTCGAGCTCGGCGGCTTCGTAGCGGGCCCCCGGAACGCCCAGAGGTGGGCCGAGCCCGTCCTCCAGGACTTTGGTGCCGCCGACCCGGTCGACGAGGAGGGCGGGCGGATGGCCAGCGCGGGCGTAACGAAGTCGTCCCCCGCCGGGGTTGATGACTGCGACGAACACCGTGGCGAAGGAGTCGGGTTTGAACAGGCAGGTGTAGTCGTTGAGGCGGGCAACCATCCGGGCCGGACAGGTCTCGACGGTGGCGAAGGCCCGGAGCCCGCCCCGCAGGGACGCCATCACGGCGGCTGCCAGCAGTCCATGGCCGGCGACGTCGCCCATGATGATCCCCACTTCGTCGCGACCGGGCAGGGGGATGACGTCGTACCAGTCGCCGCCGACCATGGGCTCGCCGGCGGGCAGGTAGCGGGTGGCGAACGACAGTCCTGCGAGGTGCGACAGGCGAGCCGGGAGGTAGGCCCGCTGGAGCAGCTCCGCCGACTGGTGCTCGCCGGCGTGCATCGCCGCCCGGGCCGCCGCCTGGCCGGCCAAGGCGGCGATCTCGTCCAACGGCGCTCTTCCGGCCAGGGCATCGACTCCGCCCGACGCCGGGCTGGGAAAGCCGAAGGTGACTGCCCCCCGCACCTCGTCAACCGTCACGAGCGGGATGGTGACCACTGCGCCGGCGGTTGGCAGGGCGAGCTCCGGCTCCAGCGCCGGGTAGGCGTGGTACAGGTCTTCAGCGGCCGAGAAACGGACGACACGACTTTCACGCACGGCGTCATTCCAGGGTGTGTCCACATCCAGGGCCAGGTAGTCGAGCCGGCACGACGGAACTCCGGGCCCGCCGAAGAGCGAGACGCCGATCCGGCGGTGATGGTCGAGCAGCAGCACGTGGGCGCAACCGGCGCCGACGGCGATTGTGCCGTAGGCGACCACAGCGGCGGCGACGTCATCGAGGGACACGGCCCGGATGAGAGCCAGGGCGAGCCGCTGGAGCGGCTGGCCCCACAGGGTCGCCCTCACGTCAGCGCCGCCCTTATCGGTCGCCTCGCCACCGGGTCCGGGGTAGCCACTGAGGAAACCGCCGGGGCGGCGTGGTTCGGCCGTTGCGGTCAACGCCCGCCTCCCCCGGTTCGGCACCGATGCTAAGACGGGAGCCGTGCCGTGGCAAGCGTGGGGGGCTAGGACGCGGCGGCGCGCCGCCGGCGCCGGAGCGCTTCGCCGACCGAGTCGGTGGCGGCCTGCCAGTCGCCCCAGTTCTCCAGGGGCCGGAAGCCCATCGCCACGTTGATACCGAGCATCGCCTCGTTGCTGCCGGCGTTCCAGGTGTCGATGAACTCCACTTCCGGCCGCTCGTCGAGGAGACGGAGGGCGTTGACGGCCTTGAGCCACCGGCCGAGACCCCGATCCCGGTGCTTGGGCCACACGCCGGTGTCCTCCTGCCAGGAGGCACCGGGCCACAGCCTCGGCAGTGTGAGCTCCGTGTAGCCGGCCAGCTCGCCGCTGTCGTCGTGGCGGGCGCAGACCTGCCAGGTATCGAATCCCCGGGCTTCCATCGTGGCCTCGATGGCCCGCCAGTGGTCGGCCGTGAAGTGTTCGTCGTCCCACTCGAACGCTTCCAGCGGGGCGGTGTTCATCACGTCCTTGAGCACCACGAACGCGTCGAGCAACTCGTCGGGGCAGGGCCCGTCCCAGGCGATCAGGGAATAACCGGCCGCCCGCTCCCCGGCGCGACGGACCCAGCCTTCGAGCAGTTTGCGGTCGATGTCGGCGGTGCGGCAGCGGCTGCGGCGCTCGATGAGTCGGCGCTCGGCGCCGATGGACCGGAGGAACGGCTCGCCCGACCCTCCGACCCGGGCCTCGAAGTCGAGGACGGCGCAATCCCACTGCCGGGCCGTGTCGACGACCCGCGCCATGAGGGCTGAGCCGAGCCCGAGACCCCGTACCTCGGGGTGCACCGCCACCCACACGTGGGCGTGGTTCCGGTTCTCCGGCACGTCGAGATACAAGACGTAGGCCCAGGCCACGATCTCACCGGTCTTGCCTCCCTGCCGGACGACCCAGGCCTTCCGCACGACGAGTGGGCGCTCGTGCCGGTACTCGGCCATTGCGTGGGCCAACGGTGCGACCGGCTCACCCGGGAGTGCCTCGAGTTCGAGGACCACCTCCAGGGCGTGCAGACCGGCGAGATCGCGCTCGGTTGCGGTCACCGGATCGATCGGTTCGACGGGCCAGAGGCTCATGGCACTTAGTGTCACCGAAGCGCCGTGACGCCCGCCAGCGAATTTCCATGTTCCGGGGTTTCAGAGGTCCCACAGGTACCATCGCTGCAGGTCAACACGGCTGTATTTGGCAGTATTCGGAGGCTCCTTTTGGATCTGATGCAACAGGATCAGAGCAGCGCGCCCCTACGCCGGGTGCAGCCCACCCGGCGGAAGTGGCCGTGGCCGCTCGACCTGTACCAGTCGGCGGTCGGCAAGAAGTGGGCCATGGCCGTCACCGGCATCATGTTGCTGGGTTTCGTGCTCGTCCACATGCTCGGGAACCTCAAGGTCTACCTGGGCCCGGAGGACATCAACCACTACGGCGAATGGCTGCGCGAGATCGCCATGCCGGCCCTCCCGCGCACCGTGTTCCTCTGGCTGCTGCGGGTCGGGCTCATCGCCGCCTTCGCCGTCCACATGCACGCCGCCTGGGCCCTCACCCGCATGAACCACCGGGCCCGGCCGACGAAGTACGCCTCGAACCGCGACTACATCGCCGCCAACTTCGCCAGCCGCACCATGCGCTGGACGGGGATCATCGTGATCCTCTTCGTGGTCTTCCACCTGGCCGACCTGACGTGGGGCTCGGCCAACCCCGACTTCGAGCGGGGCGACGTGTACCACAACATGGTCTTCAGCTTCTCCCGCGTCCCGGTGGCGGCCATCTACATCGTCGCCAACCTCGCCCTGGCGGTGCACGTCTACCACGGCGCCTGGAGCCTTTTCGCCAGCCTCGGCGTCTCCAACCCCAGGATCGTCCGCTTCCGGCGCATCTTCGCCACTGCGTTCGCCGGGATCATCCTGGTCGGCAACATCTCGTTTCCGATCATGGTCCAGGCCGACGTCATCAGTGAGAGTGGGCGGCCGGCCGTCACCTACCAGGCTCCCCATCGATGATCCGGCTCGACTCCGGGATTCCCCTTGGTCCCATCGAGGAGAAGTGGGACCAGCACAAGTTCGAGATGAAACTCGTGGCGCCCCACAACCGCCGCCGCTTCGAAGTCATCGTGGTGGGGACGGGCCTGGCTGGCGCTGCCGCGGCCGCCACCCTCGGCGAGTTGGGCTACCGGGTGAAGGCCTTCACGTTCCACGACAGCCCCCGCCGCGCCCACTCGATCGCGGCCCAGGGCGGCATCAACGCCGCCAAGAACTACCGGGGTGACGGCGACTCCGTCTTCCGCCTGTTCTACGACACGGTGAAGGGCGGCGACTTCAGGGCCCGGGAGGCCAACGTCTACCGGCTGGCCCAGCTGTCGGTCGACATCATCGACCAGTGCGTCGCCCTCGGCGTGCCCTTCGCCCGGGAGTACGGCGGCCTGCTCGACACGCGTTCCTTCGGTGGCGCGCAGGTGTCGCGCACGTTCTACGCCCGGGGCCAGACCGGCCAGCAACTCCTCCTCGGCGCCTACTCGGCGCTGGCCCGCCAGATCGAGGCCGGCACCGTCACCATGTTCCCCCGCTCCGAGATGCTGGACCTCGTGGTGAAGGACGGGCGGGCCTGCGGCATCGTCGTCCGCAATCTGCACACCGGCGAGATCACCTCACATTCGGCTCACGCGGTGATGCTCTGTACCGGTGGCTACGGGAACGTGTTCTATCTCTCGACGAACGCCAAGGCGTCGAACGCCACGGCCATCTGGCGGGCCCACCGCAAGGGTGCGGCATTCGGGAACCCCTGCTTCACGCAGATCCACCCGACGTGCATCCCGGCCAGCGACGAGTTTCAATCGAAGCTCACGCTGATGTCGGAGTCGCTCCGCAACGACGGCCGCATCTGGGTACCGGAGGAGTTCGACGACCCCCGTCCGCCGAACCAGATCCCCGAGCCCGAGCGGGACTACTACCTGGAGCGCCGCTACCCGGCCTTCGGGAACCTGGTGCCGCGCGACGTCGCTTCCCGGGCGGCCAAGCTCGAGGTCGACAAGGGCCGCGGCGTCGGGCCGCTCAAGAACGGCGTGTACCTCGACTTCAAGACCGGCATCGAGCGCCTCGGCCGGCACACGATCGAGGAGCGCTACGGGAACCTGTTCGAGATGTACGAGCGGATCACCGGCGAGGATCCGTACCAGGTGCCCATGCGGATCTACCCGGCGGTCCACTACACGATGGGCGGCCTGTGGGTCGACTACAACCTGCAGAGCACGATCCCCGGCCTGTTCGTGGCCGGTGAGGCCAACTTCTCCGACCACGGCGCCAACCGACTCGGAGCCTCCGCGCTCATGCAGGGCCTGGCGGACGGTTACTTCGTGTTGCCCTACACCGTCCCCAACTATCTGGCGAGCATGCTGGGCCAGCCGGTGGTGCCAGGCGACGACCCGGTGTTCCGCACCGCCGAAGCCGAGGTGTCCGACCGGACCAAGAAGTACCTCGCCATCGGCGGGACCCGCTCGGTCGACGACCTGCACCGCGAGTTGGGCAAGATCATGTGGGACAACTGCGGCATGGCCCGCAGCAAGGAGGGTCTGGAAAAGGCGATCTCCGAGATCGCCGCCCTGCGCATCGAGTTCGACCGCGACCTGCGCGTGCTGGGCTCCGACGAGACCCTGAACCAGTCGCTGGAGAAAGCCGGCCGGGTCGACGACTTCTTCGAGCTGGCCGGGTTGATGTGCCGCGACGCACTGCACCGTGAGGAGTCGTGCGGCGGCCACTTCCGGGTCGAGCACCAGACCGAGGAAGGGGAGGCGCTGCGCGACGACGAGCAGTTCGCCTACGCCGCCGCCTGGGAGTACGCCGGCTCCGGCGCCGAGCCGATCCTCAACAAGGAACCGCTCACCTTCGACCACGTTCACCTCGCCCAGCGGAGCTACAAGTGAGCGCCGAGTTCAAGCCGAGCCGCATTGGGTTCTTCACGGCGGCGGATCGGCGAGAAGGAGGTGCGAATTGAGAGCCCTCGACCTGAAACTCCGCATCTGGCGCCAGGCCGGCCCTTCCGATCAGGGGGCCATGGTCGAGTACGACCTGCCCGGCGTGAGCGAGGACATGTCGTTCCTGGAGATGCTCGACCTCCTCAACGAGCGGCTCATCGCCAAGGGTGAAGAGCCCGTCGCCTTCGAGCACGACTGCCGTGAAGGCATCTGCGGCTCTTGCGGGATGATGATCAACGGCCAAGCTCACGGCCCGCAGCTGGGCACTGCCACCTGCCAGCTCCACATGCGCCACTTCAACTCCGGCGACGTCCTCGAGATCGAGCCGTGGAGGGCTGCGGCCTTCCCGGTGGTGCGCGACCTCGTCGTCAACCGCAGCGCCCTCGACCGGATCATCGAGGCCGGGGGCTACATCAGCGTCACCCCGGGCGCGGCGCCGGAGGCAAACATCATCCCGGTGCCGAAGACCGTGGCCGACGCCGCCTTCGACGCTGCCGCCTGCATCGGCTGCGGCGCCTGCGTGGCCGCCTGCCCCAACGGCGCCGCCCAGCTGTTCACCGCAGCCAAGATCGCCCACCTCAACCTGCTGCCCCAGGGCCAGTCCGAGCGCGACTCCCGCACCGAGAACATGGTCGACCGCATGGAGGAGTTCTTCGGCAGCTGCACCCTCCACGGCGAGTGCGAGGCTGCCTGCCCCAAGCGGATCTCCCTCGAGAACATCGTCATCATGAACGGCGACTACGTAAAGGCGAAGTTCCGAAACCGCCGCCTCGCCAGCCGCCGCTGACCAGGAGCGACACCGCCGCTCTGGATCCGGCAATATCGCTCGCTCTGGCGTTCCTCACCGCGCGATAACCGCGGTCAGGAGCGCCAGAACGAGCTTCGGTCGTCCTCACAACGAATCGGCGTTCCTCACCGCGCTCTGACCGCGGTGAGCAACGCCAGTTCCGGTAATCGGAACGTGCCGATCTGGCTCGGCCGGGAGTCCTGGCCTAGGGGGTAGAAATCCCGTATGAGCGATCAAGAGCGGCCGCCGATGCGGATGTGGAGTTGGGGAAACATGCCGGCGGTGGGCAGGCGAGCCTTCGTGCTCAAGATGGCCCGCAGTCTGGTGACCCAGAACGGGTCTTCGGTGCCCGAGTCCTGGATGAGCGCCTGGGCGACAGCGGCTCGAGGGCTGGCGGAAAGCGAGCACAAGGAAGCCGACGACGTGGAGACCCTGAAAGCCGACCAGGTCCCTGCCCAAGCGCGGATGGACGATGCCGACTGGGCTCGCCTTCGGTCGCTCCAACACGACTCGCCCCTCGATGAGGCGCTCATCCACAAGGCTGCGATCGAGTACGTACTCCGCGACTACGGCGGCGCCGTCCCGAGGGAACTCGTTGAGATCACCCTCGCCTTGAGGACCTAGGCCCCCAAAGAGCACCGGACGTGCCGCTACCGCTTGCCTCCGAGCCGGCGCCAGATCCGTGGGAACCGCCGCCCGCCAGGCATGACGTGGGAGGACGTCACCGGCAGGGGCACGAAGCACCCCGACCTCGGCCCCTTCTTCACGTACAAATCGCTCGCCCTTCAGCCTGAGGACGCGAGGCGGGTGGCGCTGAGCAGGACCGGACCGTAGCCGTTGGCAACCTCGCCGAGGTCGGACTGGCGGAGCACGACGTCGATCCGCAGCGCCTCGGAGGGAATGGCGACGCGTCCCACATAGGCGAGGGAGTCGGCGGCCAAGTCGCCGCCGAACGCCCAGCGGGCTTCGGCGATGCGGACCTCGATCTCGGCTCCAGGGAACGAGCGGCGCAGTTCGTTGGCCACGTGGACGTGGCCGGTGCGGGGGTCGACCATCGGCAGGACGCTCCGGCAGGCCGAGGCCAGGGCGGCGTGCCCCGGCTTGGGGCGGCGTTCGTGGTCGAGGACCGACCACGTCACCCCGGGATGGCCGTCGGCGAAGCAGAACTGCAGGAAGCCGCCGGTCGGCCGGTAGCGCAGGCGCCGCAGATCCTCGGCCTGCAACTGGATGACGGCTGCCTGGTATGCCTGCGTGGCCGCGCGCCAGTCGTCGAAGGTGGCGAACTCGTCGGGCGGTACGAACCGTTGAAAGTGCTGGGGTTGCAGGTTGTGACGCTCCTGGAGCCGATCCCAGTCGAGGTCCGGCCACCGGCCGGGCTCCATGAAGTCGGCCGACTCGGGGACGGCCTGGGCGCCGAACTCCGACACGAACCGGGCCAGCCGGGGCCAACGCCGCAGAATGGCGGCCATGTCGGCCATCTCGCCGAGGTACCAGCCGAAGTAGAGGTGGCTGTCGGTGCCGTCGCGCAGCGGTCCGGGTGGCACGCCGGAGTGTGTGATCACCGGCCGGGTCGGGTCCTGGCGCAGCGCCCGCGCCACCGACCGGTCGAGCACGTCCTTGTTCCAACTCGGCAGGAGCAGCTGGGCCCGGTTGCGCCACTTCGCCGCCTTGTCCTCGGGCTCCGACGGGGGGCCGGGGTAGGGCTCGTTGTGGCCGCACCACACCACGACGCTCGGATGGTGGCCGAGCAGGTCGACAAGGGACCGGGACTGGGCGGCGGCCGGACGGCGGGCTCCCCGGGCGTAGCCCCACTGCAACGGCACGTCCTGCCACAGCAGCAGTCCGGCCTCGTCGGCGGCGGCGTACACCTCTGGCCGGGTGACGTGGCCGTGGATCCGGACCATGTCGAGATTGGCGTCGATGGCCCGCTTCACGTCGGCGGTGAGGTCGGCGGCGTCGGCGTCGCCGAGGGCCATGACTGCAGGACCCTGGTTGGAGCCCATGACGAAGAGGCGCTCTCCGTTGACGTGGAAGCGCCAGCTATCTCGCCGCACTTCCCGGAAGGCCGTACGGACCCGCCGCCCGTCGCTGCGGACACCGTCGACCTCGACGTCGACCGTCACGTCGACCAGCGGCTGGGGCCCGTAGCGCCAGGGCCACCAGCGGGGCGGGTGGTCGACTTCGACCGTCCAGCTGAGGTGGTTCTCGCCGGCGGCGAGCGTCTGTTCCTGCTCGGCGTCGACCGCCACCCCCGGCCCGTCGAGCCGGGCCCTGAGCAGGACCGGCGTAGGCCCGGCAGGGGCGTCGACAGCGAGCGACAGGAGGAGCCGGCCGCGATCCTCGGTGGCCTCGACGCAAAGGCAGCGGAGCACATCCAGCCGCACAGGGCCGCTCTCCACGACCCGGACCGGCCGCCACAGCCCGCCCGGATTCCATTCGGGGTCGAGGACGTCCCAGTGCGAGAACACGCCCGTCACCATGCGCTTGGCGCGGCGGTCGCCCTCCTTGGGGCAGGCGACCTCCACCGCCAGGACGTGCTCGTCCACTCCTGAGCGGACGGCCTCGGTCATCTCGAAGGTGTGGGGGGCGAAGTAGCCCTCGGTCGCGCCGAGGTATCCGCCATCGAGCCATACGTCGCCGTAGTAGAAGACGCCGTCGAAGGTCAGGAACCGGCGCCGCCCGTCGTCCAGTGGCGTGGCCGGGAACCGGTGGCGGTAGAGCACCGGGCCGTCGCTCGCCGCGAAGGCCGGCGTGCTGCGCCAGTGGCTCGGCACGGTGACGGGCTCCCACCCGGTCTCGTCGAAGTCGGGTTCGACGAAGCGCTGGTGGAGGTCGCCCTCGGCCTCGCAGGCGAGCCACCCGCCGTCGAGTTCGAACCCTCCGTCCGTCATGCGTGAGAAGGTTAGGAGGTGGAAGTGCTCCAGAGTCGCGTCCTGTTCCGCCCGGTCGATTACCCGGCGTCCGTCGCCTTCTACCGCGACGTCCTCGGGCTCCACATCTTCCGGGAGTGGGCCACCGGCACGGTCTTCTTCCTCGGGGGCGGTCTCCTCGAACTGTCCCGCTCTGCCGGCCCGGTGACCGAGGACAAGATCTCCCTCTGGCTCCAGGTCCGCGACGTCGACGCCGAGTTCGCCCGCCTCGAAGCGGCCGGTGTCACGGTGGCCGAGGCTCCGGTGGACGAGCCATGGGGCCTCCGGGAAGCCCGGGTCCGCGACCCCGATGGGCTGATGCTCGTCCTCGTCGAGATCCCGCCCGACCACCCGATGCGCCGGGGCCGCGACTAGGGCGTCGTTCAAGACTCTTTTTCGCGATACTGCCAATGACCGGGGGCGGCGCTTGCCGAGCGGAGCGGGCGGGGGCACACTCCCGCAGTGCTCGCGGTCGGCCTGGTGGCCAATCCGGTGTCGGCCCACGACATCCGCCGTGTGATCGCCAACGCCAGCAGCCTCCAGATCGCCGACCGGGCCAACATCGTCTTGCGGGTCCTGGCAGGGCTGGCGGCGGCCGGAGTGGGATCGGTCACGGTCATGCCCGACCGGAAGGGGATCACCGCCCTCCTCGAGCGGAACCTGGCCCGGGAACGCAACCTGGGGCGGGCGTTGCCGGAGGTGCGGGTCCTCGACATGCCGGTCACGACCACGGTCGATGACACGCTGCGGGCCACGGTGGAGATGGTCGACGCCGGCGTGGCGGCCATCGTCGTCCTGGGCGGCGACGGTACCCACCGGGCGGTCGTCCGCCGCTGCGGGAAGGTCCCGCTGGCCGGTCTGTCGACCGGGACCAACAACGCCTTCCCCGAGATGCGC
>JAICGL010000001.1 GCA_025923175.1 Acidimicrobiia bacterium | reverse complement strand
GCTTCGGTGAAGATCCCGCCGATGCCGAGCATGACGCAGGGGCCGAACTCGTTGTCCCGCACGAAACCGGCGATCAGCTCCCGGGCGCCCGACACCATCTGGGCGACCAGCAGGGCGACATCGCCGTCCTCGGGGCGGGTGGCGGCCAGCAGCTCAGTGGCGGCTGCGTGCACCGCAGCGGTGTCGTGCAGGCCGAGCTTCACCAACCCCCGCTCGGTCTTGTGAGCGATGGCGGCGCCGCAGAGCTTGACGACGACGGGATACCCGATGCGGTCGGCGGCCTCCGCCGCCTCCCCGGGTGTGGAGACAAGCGCTTCGCCCGGCACGGGGACTCCATGCCGGGCGAGCAGCGCTTTGGACTCAGCCTCGGAGAGGGTGGGCACGCCGCATGATACGGACGGCCCTCCCCCGCTCAGAGAATCAGCCTTCGGAAATCAGCTCAGCATCATCCCGCCGGCGATCTGGTACGACTTCACGCCTTCGGTGGCGCACTGCACCTCGGCGCCGGCCGCTTCACGACCCCACCCGACGAAGACGTGCGCTCCCTTGGCGACGCCGTCCTCAACCATCCCGTATCCGCCGGTGCCGTAGGTGAAGTCGGCGAGCTGCACCTTGACGGCGCTGATCTTGCTTCCGCCCCAGTCGATCCGCAGGGCGGCGGTGCTCGAACCGCCGATGCAGCCGATGGTGCCGGTGCCCGTCCCGGTCATCTCACCGTGCTTGTTGGCGCCCGATTGGCAGTCGAGGGTGCCCTTCACCTCATACGTGCCGGACTGCGGGGCATAGC
This sequence comes from Acidimicrobiia bacterium, assembly GCA_025923175.1. Taxonomy (GTDB): domain Bacteria; phylum Actinomycetota; class Acidimicrobiia; order IMCC26256; family BP-133; genus BP-133. The sequence continues at coordinate 28,047 of JAICGL010000001.1, read as the reverse complement.
CCAGACCCGGCGTCGATGCGACGGTGCCGGCGACGCTGCACAACGCCGAGGATTCGCCGGCCTGAGCGGGGGGTGCCAGGAAGGTCAGCACGGAAAAGGTGGCCGCGGCGAGCGCGATTCTACGAATCATGTTGTTCCTCGCTTCCTGCTATATGAGCGCGACGAAATGCTGTGGTGAAGGTGCGAATGCGAAGAAGCCCAACTCGGACGCATGGATTGCGTCCGCCTGAGCATGCAACAAGAGTGGCCCCTGGCGTCAACCCATAGCCGGTGAAAAAAGAGAGAAGGGTTGCCCTTCTATTCTTCTGTAAGCGGAAGGGTAACAACCCGGCGGCGGACGATGAGAGCGCCGCCGCTCACGGCGATCAGGGCGAGAACGTCGAGCGCCACCGCCACCCGCACGAACGGGGATACGACTTCCGGCCGCGGGCCGATCAGGGCCGGGAGGCGGCCGTCGGGCGCCGAGGCGGGGTCGCCTGCCGCCAGCGTCCCGGTCGACCGGGCACTTCCGTTGCCCCGGGTCGCGGAGGCAGTGACCCACGGCGAGGCCGACGTCCCGCCGGGCAGTGCCAGGGCCTGCTCCCGCAGCCCGAGGGCCACACCACCGGCCAACGGGTCGACCGGCGGTACTGACACGGCGATGCGGGGCACGATCACGAGGGCCGAAGCCACCGCTCGCTCGACATGACGGAGCACCTTGTCGCCGCTCTGCACCGAGTGGCGCAGCATGGTCTTGCCGCCGGAGTGCACCTCCACGTCGCTGACCGAGTTCACGACGCTGCCGGCCCGCACGAACGTCGTCGAACCGCCGCCGTCAAGGTTCATGGCCTCGGTGGCGCCCAGGCCGATCAGGAGATCGGTGGTCTCGTGCAGCGTCATGCCGACGGACGTCGCCGGCTGGCGCCCGTCCACCGTCACCAGCAGCGTGTCGCCGCCGGGAGTCCAGCCGACCATCGTGCGGGGGTGGCGGCCATTGGTGAAGTTGTCGCCGGGATCGGTGAACCAGCGCTTGCCGTCCTTCACCAGGATGGGGCTCCCGCCGACGCTCTCCCGCACGTCCTCGGTGGACTCGAGGCGGAGGAAGGCCTGGTTCGAAGCCGCTCCGCTCGAGACCTGGTTCCACAGCGCCCGCAAGGCGTCGGCGCCGGCGCCGTCGGCGGAGAGCACCGCACCGCCGGGCGGGACCGGGCCGTCCTGCGCACCCTCGTGCAGGGCGATGACCTCGACGAGGGACGTCTGCCCGAGGCGGAACTCACCCGCCGGTTCCACCACCCGCACGACGAGATCGACACCCGGAGCCGTCCTGGTGGTCGGTCCGAAGGCCGGCGTGTACAGCACGATCTTGCCGGGCACCCGATCGACGTTGACCCCGTCGAGGGACAGTTGCTTGAGATCGGTGGTCATCAGCCGGCCGGTCCAGGGGAAGGTCTGGTCGGTCAGCCGGCCGTCGCCGGTGAGCGAAAGCTGGTGGTGGGTGTTCCTCGGCGAGCGCAGCAGCTCACCGTCGGTCACGAAGGCGCCGAGGGGTTGGCCGGTGCCGACACCGGCGAAGTCTGCGTTGATGCCGAAGAGGCAGTGGACCCGTGCGCACATCCGGCTGGTGGTCTCGAGGCGGGGCTCGTCGCCGGCCACCGTGTCGTTCGACAGCACGGCCCGCAGCGACACGGGCGCTCCGGCGGCGATCCGGGCGACATTCACCACCATTGGCGGATCGGTCCTGGCCAAAACGACGTGCTCCACGCCTTCGGCCGCCTGGTCGTGGGCTGTCACGGAGAAGCCGGCGGGGATCGGAAGGCCGGCCCCCCATGCCGGGGCGGGCTGTGCGATTGTCAGCGCGACCGAGCCGAGCGCCGCAGCGAGGGCGGCCAGCCAGCGATGTCCATGCCGTGGGGGGCGCATCACTATGAAGATTCGGCATCTCGGCGCCCGTTCCCCACTCTTGGAATTGACTGACAGGCACGTGTTGTCGCGATGAGGCGGTTCGCGCGGACCACTGTCATCCAGCCGTCACATCAGCGTCACCCCTGCGAAAGGATTTCGGCGATGCGGTCGAGCGCCCGGAGGAGGTGGCGGGCCGAGGCCGCCTCGTCAGAAGGGCCTTCGAGACGGCCGTCGGCCGCGGCCGCCCAGAGGGCCCGGTCGAGGACGGCGACGTCGGCGCGGAGCTGGTCCTGTTCGAGTCCTCCGGCGTCGTTCCACCAGTTCCACAGCACGATGACCCATTCGTCGGTCTCGCCGGCGGCGTCGAAGTCGGCCTCGCGGCGGCGCTGCTCACCGGCGGGCAATTCGGCCCAGGCCGCATTGGCGATCTCCAGGCGCCGGTCCCAGCGGGCCAGCACGTCGAGCACCTGTTCCTCCATCTCCAGGTCCACAGCTCCACTGTGTCACCTGAGCGGTGGGCACCTGTGAAGATGGGCCGATGGCCGACGGAGTCGCCGTGCGGTACGGCACGGCCCAGGGCCGGTGGGTGATCATCGCCGCGGTCCTCGGCTCGGGGGTCGTGTTCCTCGATGGCACGGTCGTCAACGTCGCTCTTCCTGCCCTCAGCCGCGACCTGAAGGCCTCCGTCCGTGGCCTCCAGTGGATTCTCGACGGCTACCTCGTCACGCTGTCCGCCCTCCTCCTGCTGGGCGGCAGCGCCGGGGACCGGTACGGGCGGCGCAGCATGTTCGTCGCCGGCCTCGGCGGCTTCGTGGTCGCTTCGGTGTTGTGCGGTCTGGCGCCCGGCGTGGGGTTCCTCATCGTGGCGCGGGCCCTCCAGGGTGTGGCCGGAGCGCTGCTAGTACCGGCCAGCCTGTCGATCATCTCGTCGGCGTTCGACGGCGACGACCGGGGTCGGGCGATCGGCGCCTGGTCGGGCCTGGCGGCGGTGGCCGGGGCTCTGGGCCCTCTGCTTGGTGGGTGGCTGGTCGATGCCGGTTCCTGGCGGCTCATCTTCTTCCTCAATGTGCCGGTGGCGGCTGCGGCGGCCGCCATCGCCCTCCGCCACGTGCCCGAGACCAGCGACGACGAAGCCGGCCCCCTCGACGTGACCGGCGCTGCACTGGTGAGTGCCGGTGTCGCGCTCGTGGCCTATGGCCTCATCGAGCACTCGGTTGTCGCCGGGATCGCCGGCTCCGCCGCCCTCGCCGCCTTCCTCCTCGTCGAGCGGCGCGGCGACCATCCGATGCTGCCGCTCTCCCTGTTCACCTCGGGCCAGTTCAGCGGCGCCAACCTCAGCACGGTCGCCGTTTACGGCGCGATGAGCGCAGCGATGTTCCTCATCACGTTGCGGCTCCAGGTGACGCTGGACTACTCCGCGCTGGAGGCCGGGGCGTCGTTCCTTCCGTTCACCGGCCTGATGCTGCTGCTCTCGGCCCGGGTCGGAGCCCTCGCCCAGCGGATCGGGCCCCGGCTGCCGATGACCGTCGGGCCGCTCCTGTCGGCCGGAGGGCTGCTGCTCTTCTCTTGGATCGGGCTCGGCGACGGCTTCCTCACCGCGGTGCTGCCGGCCGTGACGCTGTTCGGGCTCGGGATGACGGTCACGGTGGCTCCACTCACCGCCGCCGTCCTCGGGGCAGTCGACCGCCGACGCGCCGGCGTGGCTTCGGCGGTGAACAACGTCGCCGCCCGCCTCGCCGGCCTGCTCGGCATCGCCGTCATCCCGGTCGTGGCAGGATTCGACAACGGCGCAGGGCTGGGCCCCAGTCTCGACACTGCCTACCCCACGGCGCTGCGAATCTCGGCCGCGCTCTGCGGGGTCGGCGCCGCCGTCGCCTGGCGGTTCGTGCGGTCGGCGGCGCCGGTCCGGTCGGTCACCCATCCGGATCCCAACCACGCCTGCCACGACGCCTGCGTCCATGCGGCCTGACGCCGCGCGCGCCTAGCGTTTCCGCCGATGAGGATGCGGTTCGATGCCCCGAGCGACCCTGCGGCGTATGCGTTCACCCACCACCTTCGGGTGCGGTTCTGCGAAACCGACGCCATGGGCGTGGTCCACCACGCCTCGTATCTCGCCTATCTCGAGGAGACCCGGGTCGAGTATCTCCGGGCCATTGGCCGGCCCTACGACCAGTTGCGAGCCGAGGGTGTGGAGTTCCCGGTGGTGGAGGCGGCGTTGCAGTACCGCCGGCCATTGCGCTTCGACGACGTCGTGGACGTCGGCGTCGTGGTGGCCTCGGCGGGTGGTGCGACCTTCCAGATGAACTACCTCGTCGGGTGCGGCGGGGTGGCGAGCGCCACCTGCGTCACCGTGCACGGCGTGGTCGACGGGCAGGGCCGCCCGACCCGCGTTCCGCTGTGGCTCCGGGAGCTTGCTGCCGGCTGACTCGTCGTCAGTAGCGGCAGTCGATGCAGAGCTCGGAGCCGGGCTCGAACTGGGTGAGCTGGCGGCGCATGTTGCAGCCGGGACAGACACGGCTTGTCGGGGGCGGCGGAGGCTTCGGGCCCGGCGGCGGCTTTTTGGGGGTGCTCACCCGGCGGGGAGCCGGCCGGGCCGGCGGCGCCTTCTCGGCCGCCGAGACCCGCCCGCCCGAGGCAGCCGTGCGGCGGGGTGTCGGCGGCGGCTCCGGCTCGGGCTGGGCCGGCACCGGGAACGGCGGTGAAGCAAGCTCCAGGCCCACGCCGGTGAAGGTGTCGGAGATCTCGTCGGGCACCGACTCGTACCAGTTGCCCACCTCGAGGTGGCCGGGGATCCGCCCCTCGCTGCGGACGTAGTCGTTGGGCCGCGATCCGCTCGCCAGCCGGTAGCCCACCACCCAGCGGTTGCGGGACCACCGGACCACGAACAGGCGCGGCGGGATCCACACCGCCGCCGCCACCTGGGTGGCGCCGTGGGTGGCAATGGCGACCGGTGCCGCCATCTGCACCATGCCGAGCAGACGCAGGGCGGCTGCTCCGGCATCGCCCCGCACCGGATCGACGATCCGGAACGTGCGGCCCGAGATCTCCAGCGCCAGCCCTTCGTCAGAAAGCCGGCCGACCGCCTCGGCGAACGGGTCACTCTCCTCGATCGACACTGCATCGAACCCTACCGGCCCTGGAGGGGCCGGTGGACCAGACTGTGCCGATGCCTGACGTCGACGTGCACCGCATCTTCGACCGGGTCGCCCACCTCTACGACACCAGCTGGGTCCAGCAGGCGTTGTACACGGCGGTGCAGGACCGGGCGCTGACCGAACTGCGAGCCTGGCGCCCCGGCTCCGTCCTCGACGTGGGCTGCGGCACCGGCATCTTCGCCGACCGGATCGACCGGGAACTGGCGCCCGGCGGGACGGCCGGCTGCGACCTGTCGGCGGGGATGTTGGCCGAGGCGGCCACCCGCTCGCGGCGGGTCGGCTGGGTACGCGGAGATTCCGCCCGGCTGCCCTTCCGGCGCGGCTCGTTCGACGCCGTCGTCTGCACCCAGGCCTTCCACTTCTTCGATCAACCGCAGGCCTGGGCCGAGTTCCACCGGGTCCTCACCCCCGGCGGCCACGCCCTGGTCGGCATGATCCATCCCCGGACGGCGATCGGAAGCGACCGCTTCTCTCGCCTGTCGTCGGGCGCCTCGAAGACGAAGGTCACGTTCCCCACGGCGGCGGTCATGCGCCGGCTCGCCACTTCCGCCGGCTTCGAGGTGATCGCCCAGCACCAGGTCGAGTGGCGCTTCCGCCGGATGGTCCCGCTGGTCCTCACCGTCGGGCTGTCCACAGGCGCTGCGAACGCCTGACCCCTCAGCGACCTGCTCTTTGTGGATAACCATGCCCGTCATACACAGGGTTATACCCCTATGTTTCCACAGGCAGTAAGGGCGCTAAAGGACGCGCATTGAGTCTCAATAAAAGAGCAGTCACCGGGGAAGTTCCCTTACAGGACAAGGGTTTAGGAACTTTCCGGGATTTTCTCAAAGATCCTATTGACCGACTGTGGCTGCGCCGTTATATTGTCGCAGACCTGGAACGACACGGATCCGAAAGGTACCAATCTCCTCGGAGAGAAGCACCGATCGACTGAGTGGAGCCAGGTCACCGGATGCCAGACCTTCGGGAATGGTCGCCGGGGGCAGTGCCAGCGCCGCGGTGCCAGGCTCGTTTTCGGACGGGTCGGGTCACCACCGGAGCCGGCCTCGCAAGGGGCATGGCCAGACCGGGGCGAAGGTGAGCCCGAAACGAGGAGCCCCGAGGAGCACGGAGCTGGAAACAGCGAAGGTTACTCGGGGCTTCCTCGCGTCTCCGGCGATCGCGTCGGTCTTCTGGACGGAGCGCTACTTGTAGGCGGCGTACTCGCGGCCGAAGGCTTCGCGGGCGATGATCGCCTTCATGATTTCCGCGGTGCCGTCGCCGATCTCGAAGCCGATGATGTCGCGATGGCGCTGGGCGAAGGGCAGATCGTTGCCGTAACCGGACCAGCCGTGGAACAGCAGGCAGGAGTGGATCGCCTCGGCGGCTTGCTTGGGCGCCAGCCACTTGGCCATGGCCGCTTCCGTGGTGTGGGGCAGGCCGGCGTCGGCGCGGGCCAGGGCCTCGTAGGCCACCAGCCGGGTGGCGTGGAGCAGGGCGAGGTGTTCGGCGATCGGGAACGCGACGCCTTCGTGCTTGGCGAGCGGCTTGCCGAACGTGGTGCGTTCCCGGGCGTAGGCGATCGTCTCGTCGAGGGACTGCAGCGCCGTGCCGACACAGCCGAGGGCGATGATCGACCGGTTGAAGTCGAAGCCCTTCATGGCGCCGACGAAGCCGGCTCCCTCGGCGCCGAGCTGATTGGCGGCCGGGACCCGGACGTCGTCGAAGAACAGCGATCCCCGCTGGGCGAGCTTCCCGCCGACGCTGTCGTAGACCTGCCGGGTGACGCCGGGCCGGTCGAGCGGCACGAGCACCATGCTGATGCCCGCCGCCCCCGGGCCGCCCGTGCGGGCGAAGACAACGCAGGCGTCGGCCAGACCGGCGAACGTGCATGACGCCTTCTCCCCCGACAGGATCAGGTCGCCGTTGTCACGCCGGGCAGTCGTCACGAGCTTGGCAGCGTCGGAGCCGACACCCGGCTCCGTGAGGGCGAAGGCCACCACCGCATCGCCGGACGCCACGCCGGGCAGCCACTCTTTCTTGACGTCGTCGGAGCCGAGCGCCAAGAGCCCCGAGGTGATGCCCGCCAACTGGAGGAACGACATCACGTTGAAGTCGGCCCGGCTGATCTCTTCGGCTGCCACGCCGAACGAGACATACCGGCCACCGGAACCGCCGTACTCCGGCGGGATCAGCATGCCGAGTACGCCGAGGTGGCCGAGTTCCACCACGCGCTCGCGGGGAAACGGCTCGGTCTCCCAGCGGGCGTAGTCGGGCGCCAGCCGTTCAGTGGCGTAGCGCCGGACGGTGTCCCGCAACAGCTCGTCTTCTTCTCGCCAGCTGAAGTCCATGAGCTTCAGCTTGGCATGCCGGTGAGAGAAGGAGAGCGGGGTCCCGGGTGACCGGCCGGAGGCACACGAAAAACCGAGTCGGTCACCCGGGACTGGGGGGAGAACGGCTTGCGCTCTGTCTTGTTGTTTCGTACTGCGGGGGTGTTGCGTCACAACGGGCCGTCGTCCGGACGCGGGATCGGGGGAAACCGCATCTGGAGGATTGCGCCGTCGATCCGATAACGGATGCTCAACAGCCGTGTGATGGAGCGCCCAACCCGACGGCGACAGAACCGCGGCGTTCGGGGCGTTCGCGCGCCTACTCCGGCGATGAGCCGCCGGCGTCCGGAGCCGGCGCTAGCAGACCGTGCAGCACGAGATCGGTCACGGCGTCGGCGAAGCTCTCGACAGCCTCCTGGCTCACGGCCTCCTCGCCGAGGATCCGCTCGATCACCGGGGCCATGAGGAAGAAGAAGGCCGGGATGGCGGAAAACGAGTAGACGAGGGCCCGGGCGTCGACCTGGCGGAATTCGCCGGAACGGATCCCGTCCTCGACGATTTCGCCCACCGCCTGGAGTTGGGAGATCCCGAGGGCAGCGATCCACTTGTCGGCCTGTGGGCCCCGCTCGAGGAGAATCTGCCCGATGATCATCCGGGGCAGGTGGCGCCGCTCCCCCATGGCCAGGATCGGTTCCCGCACCATGCGGCGGACCTGCTCCTCGAACGTGCCCTCCCGGCGGGTGTAGGTCTCGAGCACCTCTCGCAGCTCCCGCAGGGCGTCCTCGAGCGCCGCCGCCAGCAGCCCTTCCTTGCTGCCGAAGTAGTAGTTCACCAGCGCGACGTCGCACCCTGCCCGGGAGGCGACCTCCCGCACCGTGAGCTTCCCGGCCGGCCGGGCCGCCAGGATGGCCTGGGCCGCCTCGATGAGCGCCCGGCGGGCGTCACCCTCGGGCCGCCGGCCCCGGCGGGGTGAACTTGACGGGCCCGGCTCGTTCAACATATGTTGAGGACAAAGTTCATCATTTGTTGAAAGCGTACATCTCGAGGGGAGCCCGGATGGCCCGCAGGAACAAGCGCAAGAACATTCTCGACTGGTGGCAGACCGTCCTCGACGAGACCAAGGACCTCGTCGACGACAGCATCGACCGCATCCGCGACGACGACGATGACGACGACCTGCGCGACGACGTCGCCGAGCTCAAGCGTTCGATCGTCGACCTGTCGGCGAAGCTCGACGCCTTGGCGGCGACCAAGACGCCCTCCAAGACCCTCCCCTGATCGAGGACTGAGAGATGGCGAAGCGCCGCGGCGCCCGCAAGGGCGTCCTCGACTGGTGGCAGACCGTCGTCGACGAGACCAAGGATCTCGTCGACGACAGCATCGACCGCCTGCGTGACGACGACGATGACGACGACGAGCTCCACAGCGACATCAGCGACCTGAAGAAGGCCGTCGCCGAGCTCAACGCCAAGCTCGATCGGATCGCAGCCGAGAAGAAGTAGTCCTCAGGACGGCGGCCGCCGTCGCCGGTGGTCCATCCACAGGGCGGCGGCGGCGATGCCGACCAGGGTCCTGCGCATCTTCCGGGCCCGGACGTCTTCCCGGGCTTCGTGGATCACCGCGGAATCGTCCCGGGTGCGCAGCACGTACTGGCCGTTGACGATCGCCTGCAGGAGGTAGCGCGCCTGCTCGGGCAACGCCCGGCTGGCGGAGAAGGCCTCGTTGGCGACGCGGAGGATCTCCTCCTCGGCCACCATCTGCTTGGCCTGGTCGCGGACGATGTCGCCCATCGTGTCCCGGAAGACGTCGAAGGGTGTGAGCTCGGGGGCGAAACGGCGCAGCGAACCCTCGAGGTTGGCAGTGGCCTTGCCGAACAGGGCGATGGCCGGGTTGACGGCGATCCCCCGGTTTGTGCAGAAGACGAGGAACTGGTTGAAGTCGTTGCCGAACTCCATGTTCTGCAACGTCTGGTTGGACATCGTCGGGATGTAGCGCTGCATGTCGGAAAGGAATCCGGCGATGTTGGCCCGCGATGTCAGCGTCCCCATCTCCAGCGCCGCCCGGCCGGCCGCTTCACCGTCGTTGAGGGCGGTGGCCATCATGAAGCGGGTGTAGCCGAGCGCCATCTTCCGGTCGATGCGCCCGATCATCCCGAAGTCGATGACCGTGGCGGGTTCGCCGGGCGCCACGAAGACGTTGCCGGGGTGGGGGTCGGCGTGGAACAGCCCGTCCACCATGAAGCCGTGGAAGAGCATGGCGCACAGGTCGCGGGCGATCGCCTCCCGCTCCTTGTCGGCAAAGTCGTCGAGGTTGCACTCCCGGATCGACACCCCGGGGGCCTTCGTCATGATGAGGACTTCGGTGGTGACGTCGAGGACGTCGGGTACCTCGAGGTGGTCGAACTGCTCGAGCATGTCCCGGAACTCGTCCATGTTCGATGCTTCGACGTTGAAGTTGATCTCCGGCCGCATGGCGGTGAAGATCACCTCCAGCATGGCTTCGGGCTGGAAGATCTCGGCGATGTTGGGTGCCCGCTTCATGGCGAGCTTCACGGCCTGGGCGAGGATCTCCATGTCGAGCCGGGTAGCGGCGGCCACGCCGGGCCGTTGCACCTTGAGGACGACCTCCTGCCCGTCGTTCTGCACCGCCCGGTAGACCTGGGCGATCGACGCCGCCCCGAGCGGCACCTCGGTGTCGATCTCTTTGAACCGGTAGTGCCAGTGGGCGCCGAGATTCTTGGCCAGGACGGGCTCGAACTCGGAGAACGGCCGGACCATCACCTGCTCGTGGAGATCCTGGAGCGCGTCGATGACGGTTTGGGACACGAGGTCGGGCCGGGTCGAGAGCACCTGGCCGACCTTGATGTAGAGCGGGCCGAGATGCTCGAGGGACTGGCGCAGCGCAGCCGCCCGCGCCCGCTCGAAGTCCTCGGGGTCGGCCAGCTCGTCGCGATAACGCCGCCGGCGCAGCTTGACTTCGCCCACCATCAGCTCGCTCAGGACGGAGGCCACCTGCAGCACCCGTTCGCGCTTCCTCACCGCCGCGGCTCCCTCGTCCCTGGCACGAGTGTCAGGATAGGTGGCGCGCGCCCTCCGGGAGCAGCCGGGCGCCGAAGTCGCCGCCGGGATCGCGCCACACCGAGTGGATGTGGTTGGCGCTGTTCTGGTGGTTGTCGAACTCGGCCAGGAAGCGGGGACCTTCGAGCCGGTAGTAGTGCGGCTGCCCCGGCGTCGGGGTCGCCGGACCCGCCCAGGCGAAGCAGAAGGCGGGCAGTTCACGATCAAGCCGGGCTAAGACGGGCTCGGCCAGTTCGGGCGCCAGCCGGTTGACGTAGACACCGGCCAGGGAGCGCAGCAACGACACCTGGTCGGCCCGCAACGCGGATCCTGGAAGTCCGGACAGCGCTCCGAGGCCGACCACTGCGGTCGAGTCGGGCACGTCGCTGCTCAGAATGTCGGTCGGGACTGCGTCGCTGACAACGGCCCGCTTCCGCTGATCGTCGTCGAGGCGGCCCATGAGAGCGACGGCCACGTCCTCCTCCGGGCCCAGCGGGCGGGAGACGCTCCGGCCGCCTTCGTCCGGGACCGAGGCCGGGTTCGCTCCGAGGAAGAACGGCGTCGTGGAGACGGCATCGTCGCTCACCGTGACGTTGATCGACACGTGGTGGCCCTCGAACCGCCAGCCCCAGATAGCGTCGCCCGGCTCGCCGAAGATGGCCGTCCAGTAGTCGCCGGCGTGACGGTCGCGACGGCCGCCCTCGCTGTCGTCGAGCACGTCCTCCAGGCCCCGGATCGCCGCCACCCGGGTGTGGGCCGACCGGGAGAGGACGGTGGTCAGCAACTGGTGGACGGCCTTGGCCGGTTCCCGGCCCATGTCAGCCAAAGAGACACCCTGGCGCGGCCCCGGCGTGTAATGCCACGCGCAGCGCTCCGGATGGTCGAACGGGAAGCACAGGGACGCGCGCTGGCCGTCAGGCAGGGAGGCGAGCACGTGCTCGCCGGCCTGGTTCATCTCCCCAAAGCCACCAGCGATCGGGGACATCTCCAATTCATACCGCAGCCGTGCGATGAGCAGACTGGTCGGATGAGCCAACCCCCCGATGCCGTCGCGCTGGAACAGTGGACGGGCCCCATCACCGACGACGATCCGCACCGCAACTTCAAGCAGGAGGTGGCGGCGGGGGCGCTCGTCGATCCGTTGCCCACCTTGCAGAATCTGGCCGACTTCGTCGGGCTGCCGCTGGGAGCGGTGGTGCGGCACGCATTGGTGAAGTGGGTGTCGGCGGGCAGCGATGCGTTGCTGGAAGTGGGTCCGGCGTGGGTGCGCCGGCTGGCGGAGCCGATAGACCGGGCCGAAGCGGCCGGGACTGACGAAGCCCGCCTGGTCGCCTACGAGGAGCTGCGGGGCTTGCTGGGCTGGCTGGTGGCCGGCCTCGACGAAGGCCCGTTCGGCGGTGACCCGAAGGGTCCTTAGTCGAGGATGGCGCCGATGGCGATGGCGAGGCCGCCGGCTATCAGGAGCATCGGCCCGGCCCCGGCGGAACTGTCGAGGGCGAGGTTGGCCAGGGCGTTCTTCAGGGTGTCGCCCTTCGTCTCGATGTCGACCACGTTCATCACGTAGTAGAGCAGGGCTCCGCCGGCCACGGTGGTGAGCAGGCCGAGGAGCAGGATGAGCTTGCGGGCTAGGCCCATGAGGGCCAGCACCGCCACCACCGCACCGATCCCGATCACGACGGGCCACGCCTTGGTCTCGGTGCCCGAGACGGTCTTGCCGAGTGGTGAGACCTCGGCGCCGATGAGGCCGAGGTCGAGCGTGCTGGGCAGGGCGCCCTTGACTGTGACCCACGGCAGCCCCGCCGACACGACCACCGCGGCCGCACCGGCCAGGACGAGGATGCGAGAGATCATTTTCATGGGGAGGATCCTTCCCGCAACCCGTCGATGACAAGGTCGCAGATCTGGTTTCCCACCTCCTCCAGGGTCAGCGGGCCGCCCGGCGAGTACCAGAGGGTCACGGCGTTGAGCGCCGAGAACAGCGAGTACCGCACGATGCGAGAGTCGGCCGGCCGGAAGGCGCCCTCGGTCACGCCGTCGGCCAGGATCGCTTCCAAACGGGCCATGTAGGCCCGCAGCGGCCGGCGGACCAGTTCGTCGCGGATGTCGGAGAGCGCGACCCGGGCGGCGATGTGGCCGGCGGGATCGGCGAAGAGGCTTTGGAGGTGTCCGAGGCAGAACGCCCGCAGGCGCTCCTCGGCGGTCATGCCCTCCCGGGTGAGGGCCGCCATGGCCTCCTCCTGGGCGGCCAGGACGTGGGCGATGACGTGACCGAGCAACTCCTCCTTGCTCTTCACGTAGTAGTAGAGGCTGGCCTTCGACAGGCCGACGCGCTCGCCCACGGCGTCGAGCGTGGCCCGCTCAAGCCCCATCTCGGCGATGACCTCGGCCGCAGCCCGCACGATCAGCTCGCGGCGGGATTCCCAGCGCCGTTCCCGCCGCTGCTCCGAGAGAGTCGGCTCGGCGCTCGTCACCGCGCCAGATTAAGGCCGGGCTGTCGGCGCGCCGAAAATTGCAGGATGAGGCGAGTTCCCGCCGGCCTGGTCGCCGCCGGTCTGCTGGCGGCGGGACTGCTGTCCTCGGGCGCGGGCGCCGGCGGGGCGCCGCTGCCGGGCGCCGGGCCCGCCTGTCCGCTCTTCCCGGCCGACAACATCTGGCATGCCGACGTGAGCAGCCTGCCGGTGCATGCGCGCTCGGCGGCATGGATCGCTTCGATGGGCGGCCCGGAGCGGCGCCTCCATCCGGACTTCGGACCGAACGACGGCGGGCAGCCCTACGGCATCCCATACTCCGTGGTGCCGGGCTCGACGCAGAAGGTGGCGGTCACCTTCGACTATGCCGACGAGAGCGACCCCGGGCCCTACCCCTTCGGGCCGGCCACCCCGATCGAGGGCGGCTCCGACGCCCATGCCCTCGTCGTCGACAAGGACCGCTGCGTTCTCTACGAGCTCTTCGCCGCCGACTGGAATGGCGGGCAGCCCACCGCCGGGTCGGGCGCGATCTGGGATCTGCGCAGCAACGCCCTGCGGCCCCGGGGCTGGACGTCGGCCGACGCCGCCGGCCTGCCGATCCTTTCTGGGCTGCTGCGCCGCGACGAGGTGGCGGCCGGCACGGTCGACCATGCCATCCGCCTCACGGCGTCGCGCACCGACCGCAGCTTCCTGTGGCCGGCCCGCCACCACGCCGGTGCAGCCAACGACCCGTCGCTCCCGCCGATGGGGGCGTGGTTCCGGCTGAAGGCGAGCTTCGACGTGTCCCGCTACCGGCCCGACACCCAGGTGGTGCTGCGGGCCATGCAGCGCCACGGCCTGATCGTGGCCGACAACGGCTCCAACTGGTACTTCACCGGTACGTCGGAGCCCGGCTGGGACACCGACCTCCTCGACCAGCTGAAGACGATCCCGGCCGGCGCCTTCGAAGCCGTCGACACGTCGTCGCTCATGGCCGACGCCGACTCCGGACGGGTGGCGACCTCCTCGGTGCCGCCGGCGACGACTGCGCCGACCGCGCCGACGACCACCACGACCCGTCCCAGGGCGACGACCACGACCCGTCCGAAGCCGACGACGACCACGACGCAGCCCGCAACGGCGACGACGACCGCCACGACGCCGACGGATGCCTCCACCACCACCGCCCCGCTCCCGGAATCGACGACCACGACGGCTGCCGCCGAGGTGGCCGCTCCGGCGCCCGACCCGCCGGTGAACCCGGCCGGACGGCCGCAGCGCCCGTCGCGGCGATGGTGGATCGGGATTCCCGTCGGTCTCGCCCTGGCGGCCGGTATCGCCGCATTCCGAAAAATCCGGTTTGGATCGAAAGCGGAGGAATGATTCCGAGCCGGACTGGGTACGAATCCCCGCAATTCGTATGTCCACGCGCTTCAGAAAGCAGGCGCCGACGATGTCCGACGACGACAACAACGCTGGGGCTGGGGAAGCTCTCGAGAACGTGGCCCGGATTCATCCGGCGCTCGAACGGCTGCGCGACCTGATCACGTCGGCGACGGCGCTGGATCTCAAAGCATCGGCCAAGGGCTACTGGGCGACGGGTCAGGAAGACGAGCGGGCGACGATCTCGCCGTGAACTAGCACGAACGTCCCCTGTGGCTGGTCGGCCCAGTCCCGGAAGCCACCCGCCACCTCTTCGAGCTCGGCCTTCGTCGCAATGCCGTATTCCACCGCCTGCTCGGCGAGGCTCGACGCCACCGTGCGCTCTGCCCACGACTGGCCCCACCAGGCCCGGTCGGCCGGCGTGGCGAACGTCCACGTCGAGGTGGTGTAGGCGACGTCGGTGAGGCCGGCTTCCACGGCCCAGCGCAGCAGCCAGCGTCCGGCGTCGCCCCGGGTGTCGTTGCGGCTGGCCACGGCCATGTAGATCTCCCGCCACCGGTCGAGCCTCGGGTCGCCGGGAGTCCATACGAACGACAGGTAGTCGCTGTCGCGAGCGGCCACGATCCCACCAGGGCGGGCCAGGCGGGCCATGGCGGCGAGTGCGCCCACCGGGTCTCGGAGGTGCTGGAGCACCTGGTGGGCGTGGACGACGTCGAAGGATCCGTCGAGTTCCTCGAGTGCACGGAAGTCCCCGGTCCGGAACGTGACGTTGCCCACCTCCTGCCTGGTGGCGTGGGCCGCCGCTTCCTGCACCACGGCGGCCGAGATGTCGATCCCCACGACGCTGCCGTTCGGGCCGACCCTTCCGGCGAGGTCGACGGTCAAAGTGCCGGGGCCGCAGCCCACATCCAGGAGTCGCTGACCGTCCGCCAGGTGAGGCAGGAGGTAGGCGGCCGAGTTCTCTGCCGTCCGCCAGCGGTGGGACCGCAGCACCGAGTCGGAGTGGCCGTGGATGTACGTGTCACCGGCGGAGGTCACGGTCCGAAATTGTGGCAGGGGGCCGGGGCGTGATTCGGACTGACACCTGACACTCGTGCCAAGCTCCTTCGATGGCGGCTCCTCTCCCACCCGTTGAGCGGGTGCGGCCGGGGGTGTGGAGCATCCCCGTCCCCATCCCCATGAACCCGCTGCGCTACGTCCTCGTCTACGCCTTCGAAACCGATCGGGGGATGTACATCGTCGACGCCGGCTGGAACACCGACGACGCCTTCGAGACGCTGGCCGCGGGGCTTGCCACAGCCGGTGCCTCGGTGGCCGACGTGCGGGGCGTGATGGTCACCCACATCCATCCCGACCACTACGGCCTGGCCGGTCGGGTGCGGGAGACCTCCGGGGCATGGGTCGCCCTCCATCCTGCCGACGCCGCCCTCATCCCCGACCGCTACGAGGAGCCGGAGAGGCTCCTGGAGCGGGTGGCCGCCATCCTGCGGGCGCAGGGCGCCCCGCCCGAAGAACTCGAGGGGCTGACCTACGCATCGATGCCCGTCCGCAAGTGGGTGTCGCTCGTCAAGCCCGACGTCATGTTGGAGGACGGTGACAAGCCAGAGGTCCCCGGCTGGGACCTGCAGGCCATCTGGACGCCGGGGCACTCCCCCGGCCACCTGTGCTTCTGGGAGCCCCGCAACCGGCTGATGCTGACCGGCGACCACGTGCTGCCCCGCATCACGCCCAACATCGGGCTGCACCCCCAGTCAGGCGACGATCCGCTGGGTAGCTTCCTGACCTCGCTCGACAAGCTGACGCCCTACGACAGCGACGAGGTCCTTCCGGCCCACGAGCACCGCTTCGTTGGTCTCCAGGCCCGGCTGGCCGAACTGGCCGAGCATCACGAGCATCGCTTCGAGGAGATCCTGGCGGCCATCCGGGCCGGCCACGACACCGGCTGGGAAGTCGCCGGCCACATGAAGTGGTCCCGGTCGTGGGACCGTATCGAGGGCTTCATGCGCCGGATGGCCGTGTCCGAGGCGATGGCCCACATCCGCGCCCTGGAACGCCGCGGCATCCTCCGGGCGATCCCCGGCGAGCCCGTCCACTACGAGGTGGTCGACTCCGCCTGACGCTCCGCTCAAGCCCGGCGACGAATGCGCCGATAGGCCCCATATCGATCCATCGCGGAAGGGGCCCATGATGCGCAGCGAGATCATCCGGCCGTACATCGAGCGCCTGATCGGCCAGTGGCTGGAGGAGCCGGTCCCCGCCCCCGACGAGGACGGCCGCTATCACGTGCGGGTCAACACGAGCGGCTTCATCGTCGAGATCGTCGACTTCGAGCCGACGCTGGTCCGCATGTGGTCCCCGGTCGTGGTCGGTATCCCGATGAGCATCGGGCTCCTCGAGATGCTGAACGGCCTCAACGCCAACGGCCTCGGCCTTCGCATCTTCCTGACCGACAACCAGGTCATCCTGGCCACGGAACTCGTCGCCGAGACACTCGACGCCCGGGAACTCCACTTCGCCTGCCACCTGCTGGCCAGCGCCGCCGAGCGGCTCGGCCCCGAGCTCGTGGCCCTCTACGGGGGCGAGACCCTCTTCGACGCCCGGGACGGCATGCCGACCCACCTCGACGACCGGGCCGTCAGCCCCCTCCTCACCCCCGACCCCGCCTGACGCCTGCAGGCACCCCGCTTCAGCCCTTCTTGAAGCCGATGTCCTCGTAGGCGGCGGAAGCGAAACCGAAGGCGCCGAAGTTGGCCAGCTTCGAATTGGCTGCCACGATCTCGGGGCGTTGGTAGTTGGTGAGGGAGTGGACCTCCTCCCAGATCAACGTGTCGATCTGGTTGCCGAGGGCGATGGCCTTGTCGGGGTCGAACTCCGCGGTGGCCCGGTCGAAGAGAGCATCGAGCTCGTCGGATCCCACCCGGGCGTAGTTCTGCTGGATGCGGTCGCCCATCGGTTTGGCATAGATCGACTTCCGGCCGCTGACGGGGAACACCCCACCCAGCCAGGAGAAAACCGTGAACTCGAAGTTGCCCGGCCTGATGTACTTGTCGAAGAAGTCGCCGGTGGGCACCGCCTGGACTTCGACCTTCGCCCCCACCGCCTGGAGCATGCGCTCGATGAGCTGGACCTCCTGAATGCTCGTCGCTACCTGGGAGGGGATCACGAAACGGATGGTGAGCGGCTTACCACCCTTCATCCGCAGCCCGCCCGGCCCCGGCGTCCAGCCGGCGTCGTCGAGCAAGCTCTTGGCCTTCTCGACGTCGTGCTTCCCCACCTCGCCGGAGTTGTCCTGATAGCCCTTCTGGTTGGGCATGAAGATGTGGTTGTTGAGGGGGACGGCCGGCACGCCGAGCGGCCCGAGCAGCGTCCGGGCGATCTGCTCCCGGTTGATGGCAATGGCCAGCGCCCGGCGCACGTTGATGTCGCTGAGGATCTCGCTCTGGCCGTTCATGGTCAGATGCCGGAAGTCGCCGCCCCCGGCCTTGCGGAGGGTAATCCCGGGCGTCGTCTCGGCCCGCCGCAGTTTGTTGACGTCGGGGCCCACGTCGACGAAGTCGATCTCGCCGTTGGTCAGGGCGTCGATCTGGGCGTCGGGGTTGATCACCCGATAGACGATGCGTTCGAGCTTGGCCTGCCTGCCCCACCACTTCTCGTTACGGACCATCGTGATGATCTGCGCCGTGTGGTCGACGCCTTCGAGCTTGAACGGCCCAGCGGTGGTGAGCGGTCGGTCCTTCCAGCCGTCGTTGAACACCGCGGGATCCCGGTTGGTGGACGCCGGATAGAGCCCGAAGAGGCCCTTCCAGTCGGAGTACGGCTGGTGGAATGTGACCACGACCTCCCGGTCATCGCTTCCCCGCAGCACGCTCTCGATCTTGTCGTAGCCCTGGGTGGAGGCCACCCGGTAGGCCGGGTTCGTGCCGTTGCGCGCCTTCCACTGGGCCTCGTAGTCGACCCAGGTGATCGGCGTGTCGTCGTACCACTTGGCCTTGGGGTTGATCTTGTAGGTGACCACCTGTTTTGGCGCGGTCGCGGTCAACTCGGCGGTCTCGACATAGTCGGTGTTCAGCACCGGCTGGCCGGCGGCGTCAAAGTCAAACGGGCCGCCGAGGAGGCCGCCCATCACGGCCGCGTTGTCGGCCAGGCTGCCGTCGAGGTGGCCGGTGTTGAAGTTGGGTGGCAACTGGGAAATGGGCCACCGCAGCGTGCCGCCCTCGGCCATCTGCTCGCGGTCCGTCGGGTTGACGTCGTTCGGCCCCGCTGATGGCTCCGCGCCTCCCTCGATGCCCGGAGAACCGCCGCCCCCGCATCCCGACACGAGGGTCAGGAGCGTGACCAGGACCGCGAAGTGGCGGCGACCCGGCATGACTCCTCCTCCGTTAGGCGCCGAGGTGGCGAGAGAAGAAGTCGAGTGTGCGCGCCCAGGCTTCGTCGGCCGCAGGCTGGTCGTACATCGACGGGGCGTCCCAGTTCGAGAAGGCGTGACCGGCGTCGTAGCGGTGGAACTCCAGGCCGGGGTGGCCTTTCATGGCCGCTTCGACCTGGTCGATCTGATCGACAGGGATGAACGGGTCCAGTGTTCCGTAGTGGAACATGATCGGGCACTCGATCCTGCCGGCCAGTTCGAGCAGGCCGTGCACGCCTGAGCCGTAGTAGCTGACGACGGCGTCGGGCCCCTGACCGTCGGGCCGGGAGGTGGCGGCGAAGAGATAGGCGAGGACGCCGCCAAAGCAGAACCCGACCCCGCCGGCGCGCCCGTTGCTTTCGGGCATGCCCCGCAGGTGGCCGAGCGTGGAGGCGATGTCCGCTCCACCCCGCTCCCAGTCGAACTGCCCGACCTTGGTCATGCCGTCGGCCAGGCCGCTCTCGTCCTTGCGCTCGAAGCGCGGCTCGATGCGCCAGAACATGTCTGGCACGAGGGCCAGATACCCGGCGGCAGCCGCCTTCTCGGCAAGCCCCCGCATGTTGTCGTTGACCCCGAAGATCTCCTGGAACAGGACGAGCCCCGGCCAGGGCCCGCTCCCCTCCGGAACCGCGCAGTACGCCTCGAACGTGCCGCCGTCAAAGGCGGTAACGGTCTCGTAGCCGTTGCCAATCGACATGGTGCGCCTCTCAGAGTTCGTCGAGTAGGGCCAGGAGGGTTTCGCCGTAGGACTCCAGCTTCCCGGGGCCGATGCCCTTGCAGCGGGCGAGACGGTCGAGGGTGTCGGGGTCGCGTTCGGCGATGTCGGTGATGTGGGCGTCGGAGAGATACACGTAGGGCGGCTTGCCCTCTTCCTTCGCCATTGCCGTGCGCCATGCCTTGAGCGCAGCGATGCCCGCGTCCACCCGCTCGGGCGGAGCAACGAGTCGCACGTTCTCGCCGTCGGCGCGGATGGCAGCGCCGAAGCTGACGACTGTCGATCCGGTGGCCGTCTCGGCAAGGACCTCGCCCCGGCGAACCTCCTTGATGGTGGCCCGCAGGCCGCCGGCCAGGGTGATCTCGGCGCCGGTCGCTGCAGCGAAGCCCGGTTCGCCGTTGGTGGCCTTGGCTTTGTTCTTGTTGCGCCCGGCGCGGGTCGCCGTTGGCGGAGGAGTTGGCATCTCCAGCCGGCGGAAGGGGTTGGAGTCGGACGGGTCGAGCGCAGGGCGGGGCGGCGCCTCGCGGGTGAGCTCGTCGACGAACGGTGACGGGCCGGCTTCGTCGCCGAGGACGACGGCCTGGTCTTTGGCTCGTGTGATGGCGACGTGGAAGATGCGGCGTTCTTCCTCGACGTCAGCCGAGAGGCGGTGCGGGAACAGGCCGGCGTCGGCTCCGAAGACGATGACACGAGCCCATTCCCTGCCTTTAACCCTGTGGACGGTGGCGAGGTGGACCGCCGGTTCCACTGAGTCGCCGCCAGAAGGGTCCTGCCCTGCGCCATTGGACGATCTGGCCACGCCGCCGGCCAACCGCTCCTGGAGCCACGTTTCGAAGGTTGCAGCTTCCGGGTGCAGAGGTGCCACCTGGAGGAGGGCGGCGAGGTCGTCACCGTTGCTGGAGCGATCGAGGGCGCCCTTGCTGGCGTCGAGCGTGTCCATCGCCTCGCCGAGGCCGATCGTGTCGCGAATGAAGCGGAGAAGGTCGGCCGTGGTGGTGCCGGGCTTGGCCAATGCCTCGGCTAGCGCCTCGAGGTCGGCGGCATAGGCGTCCACGCGATCGACGTCCTTCACGAAGGCGTCCTTATCAGCCAGCCAGGCGGCCAGGCCGCGGATGGAGCGCAGCGACGTCGTGGCGTCGCGGGCCAGCATGTCGATGGCCTTCGGCGAGATCTTGCGGGACGGGCGCCGCACCGTGGCACGTAGATCCGCCCGGGTGATCCGGGTGGGATCGGCGGCGATCCGCAGGTAAGCGAGGGCCGCGGCGGTGCCCGCCCGCTCAAGGATCCATGGCCCAACGGCGGCCCTGTACGGGATTCCCGCCTGGTCGAGCAGGAGTTGGACAGGCAGAAGTGACGAGTTCACCCGGGTGAGGACAGCTATGTCGGAGTACGTCACACCCTCCACCGCCCATTGCCGCACCGCCTCGACGGCCGCAGGGCCCATGTCGTCGGCGGTGACCGCCCGGAAGACGAGCGCACCATGGGGTGCAACCGGTTGCGCTGCTGCCGCGTCGACGGCCGTCAACGTCACCGTCGCGCAACCGGTTGCGCTTCCGGAGGAGGAGGACGTGCGGGCGGCGGCGGGTTCGGCGGGGCGGATCGTCTTGGCGATTCGGCGGCGGTTGTGGCCGAGGAGGGTGCGGGCGGCATCGACGATGGCGGGCGGGCAGCGGTAGTTGACCTGGAGGTCGTAGGTCGCGGCGGCCGGGAAGTAGCGGCGGTAGTCGATGAGGAAGCCGGGGTCTGCGCCGGCGTAGCCGTAGATGACCTGGTCGTCGTCGCCGACCCCGAACACGTCGGCGGCCGGGCCGGCGATCAGGCGGATCAGCAGGAGGTGGGCGGGCGTCAGGTCCTGGAACTCGTCGACAAGCAGCGTGCGGGCTTCGGCGCGCACCTCGGCCCGGAGGTCAGGGTCGCTGAGGAGCAACTCGATCGCCTGGTAGATCTGTTCGTCGAAGTCGAGACGGCCGGCGCGATGGAGTGCGTCGCGGTAGGCAGGGAAGGCCGCGGCGATGCCGGCGGCGTCGGGATGCATGTCCTCCGCCTTCTCGGGCGGGACGAGCCCCAGCCGGATGGTGGCGAGCGCATCGAGGTACGGAGCCAGCGGATCGGTGCCGACCTTGCGGGCCGTCTTCACCAGGCCCGACAACACGTCGCGGCAGAACGGTTCTTCGGCGATGCGCCAGTCGCCCCGGCGGGAGCACACGTTGAGCCCCAACGAGTTGAGCGTGCGGATGGTCGGCTGGAACCCGGCGGTGCGTTCCCGTAGCTGGGCCGCGGCCATGACGTTGTAGGCCACGGCGGTGACGACGCCCGGCTCGTACCCGCGGTCGACGAGCAGATGCCGGATCCGCTCGGTCAACACCCGGGTCTTGCCGGACCCTGCCGGCGCGATGATCCGGGCCGGCCCACCCGGGTGGGCCACCGCCGCCAGCTGATCCGGCGCCAGCACCGTTGTCGGCTCGGCAAAGCGAGCCGGCGTGAGCAGCCCGGCATCGATCGAGTCGCGATGCACGACAACAGCGCCGCTGTCGGTGAGGACAGGGCGGCGGGGGCCGCCGTCGCACCAGGCGGGGGTGCCGTCGGGGAGCAGGATGTCGGCGGGATCGCCGAGGGTCGCTCCGATGCGGGCGGCGCGCACGCCATGCCACCAGATCGGATCGCCGGGCTTGCGGGCGTCGTAGTTGTTGGCCCAGACGAGGAACTGCAGCCGCTCGCGTTCGAAGGTGAAGCCGGGGTCGAGCTCGTAGGGCGGGCGCCGTTCCACTTCTGGCGCACGGAGCGTCTCGGGCGGCACGGCCAGCTCGATCACGACGCGGCGCCGCTCAGCCCACGCCTCGTGGAGCACGGCGGCCATGGCCTCCATGACCTGCGGCGCACCGAGCACCGCTTCGTCGATCGTCAGCCGCGGCGCATCGGCATACGGCGCCGCCACCGCCGCCCCGGGCAGGACCACCAGCCCCCGACCCAGCTCATCCGGCCCCGGAAATCCCATGCCTACGACCCGGTCGGGAGGGTGGACAGGAACTCGGAAAAGGCCCGGTTGAAGACCTCGGGGTTTTCCAGGTTGGCGACGTGGCCGGCGCCGGGCACGATCTCGAGGCGGGCGCCGGGGATCGCTTTGGCCATGGCCTCGGCGACGTCGACCGGTGCGAGCGCGTCGCCCTCCCCCACCACGACCAGGGTGGGTACGGCAATCGAGGGAAGCAGGTCGGTTTGATCACTGCGCTGCTTCATCGCTTCGAGGGCGCCGATCCAACCGGCGGGGGCGGTCGAGCGCATCATGTCGCCCAGGGTCGCCCCCACTTCGGCGCGGCGGGGGCCGCCATCTCCAGAAGGAGCAGGGGCCAGGATCTTGGTCAGCAGGCCGTCGACCAGCGGGGTGACGTCGCCCCGCTCCTCGACGAGCGCTTGGTGGTCGCTGCGGGTCTGGCGGCCTTCGGGACTGTCGGGGTCGGCCCGGGTGTCGGCCAGGACGAGCCCCGCCAGCACATGGGGATGCCGGCGGGCGACGGCCAGGGCGATGTAGCCCCCCATCGACAGCCCGACGAGCACTACCCGCTCGAGGCCGAGATCGCCGACCAGCGCCGCCACGAGGTCGGCGTAGTTGTCAATCGAGTAGGCCGACCGCTCGGCCGGCACCGCACTGCGACCGAAGCCTGGGAGGTCGGGAGCCACCACTCGGCGGCCGGCTTCCACGGCCACCGGGAACTGCGGCTCCCACATCGACGCCCGGAACGGAAAGCCGTGGACGAACACGACCGCCTGGTCACCGGCGCCCTCGTCGAGATAGTGGATGGACAGGCCGTCAAACGTGAAGGTCCCCATGGCCGCCGACGCTAGTCGGAGGCTGTGACAGTCAGACTCCTGCCGGGGGGTTCGGGGGGTGTCCCCCCGAGATCACAGCTGGCGAGGAGGTAGGCAGCGAAGCTGCCCTTGACTGTCGAGCACGGCGTCGATCATCCCGTACTCCTGCGCTTCGACGGCGGTGAACCACCGGTCCCGGTCGAAGTCGGCCACGATCCGCTCCTGCGACTGGCCGGTGTGGAAGGCGATCCGCTCGGCCATCAGCCGGCGGAGGTACGCGACGTGGTCGGCATGGACGAGGATGTCGCTCGCTACCCCCGACATCTGCCCGAGTGGTTGGTGCATCAGGATCTGGCTGTGGCGCAGCGCGAAGCGCTTGCCGGGAGTGCCGGCCACCAGCAGGAATTGCCCCATCGAAGCGGCGAGGCCCATGGCCACGGTCACCACGTCGCAGCCGAGCGACTGCATCGTGTCGTAGATGGCGAAGCCGGCGTCGACGGACCCGCCCGGGGAGTTGATGTAGAGGGAGATGTCCCTCCGCCGGTCGAGACTTTCGAGGACGAGCAGTTGGGAGCAGACGCTCGTGGCCAGGGCGTCGTCGATCTGCCCGCTGACGACGACGATGCGGGCGTCGAGCAGCCGCTCCGTGAGATGCGCCGCCGACCCCAGCGGCGAGGCGAACCCCGGGATGAATGGTGCCGGGGTGCTGGGGGTGGTCGGTGTGATCGGCTCGGGTGCCATCGGGTCCTCCTGTATGATGCAACCAGCGGGTTGCACATCATCGTAGCGGACGCGCAACCATCCGGTTGCACATCGGGAGGCTGAGGATGGAAGTTCGGCGGACTGTGCTGCTCCCCACGCCGGTGGAGACGGTGTGGGCCGCGCTGACCGAGGCAGGCCGGCTGTCGGCCTGGCTGGGCGGCGACGTCGACCTCGAGCCCTTTCCGGGCGGTCAGATCGTCATGAACGAGGACGGCCGCCTCCGCCGGGGTGTGATCGTCGACCTGGAACCGCTGCGCCACCTGGAGATCCGGTGGCTCCCCGCCTCCCGGAGGATGGGCTTCCTCTGGGGCTCCGACGACGAACCGGCCGGTACCGGCGGTGGGATCGAGTTCGTCCTGGCACCCGTCCCCGAGAACGCCGCCTGCACCTACCTCACGGTGGTCGAACGCGCCCCCGTTCCGTCGGCGTCGCCAGCGGCGCTGGCGGTGGCGTGATCGCGATGGGCCGAGACGACTCCGAGAACGCCAACGTGTTCGAGGCTCTGGCCGATCCGACCCGCCGGGAAGTCATGCGCCGGCTGGCGGAGGGCGGCCCGGCCACGGCCACCGAGCTGGCCGGCGACCTCCCCGTGACCCGGCAGGCGGTGGCCAAGCATCTGGCCACGCTCGCCGAGGCCGGGCTCGTCACTTCCGACCGGCAGGGCCGTGAGACCCTCTTCTCGTTCACCCCGCAGCCGCTGACCGATGCCGTCACCTGGATGGCCGACGTCGGCGCCCAATGGGACGATCGCCTGCAGGCGCTGTCTCAGTACCTGGAAACTGGCGAACCCCGCCCGAAGCGTCGCCGGGCGGGGTTCGATACCGATCGCTAAGAGCGAGCGAACGACTACTTCTTCGCGGTGGCCTTGTCGACGTTGATGCGGCCCCGGCAGGTGGAGCTGGTGGATTCGCAACCCACGCCCTTGTCGGACGTGTCGAGAAGGCGCGTCACGGCCTCCGCCGGGCTGTAGCCCTGCGCCAGCAGGAGGGCGACGGCGCCGGCCACGTGCGGAGCGGCCATCGACGTGCCGGCCTGGTAGCCGTAGGCGTTCTTCTGACCCTTGATCCAGAACGTCGAGAAGATGTCGTTGGCCTTCTTGCTCTGGTCGGCGGCGCCGCCCGGGGCGGCCACGGCCCACTTGGCTTCGCCGGTCGAGGTGGAGTACGAGGCCGCGGTGTCGTCAGGGCCGGTGGCGCCGACGACGATGGCGTTCATATCGCCGAAGTTGGCCCCTTCGATGCCGAGCCCTGTCCCGGAGTTGCCCGACGCGAGGACGGGGATGGCGCCCTTGCTCCAGGCGTACTCGACACCCTCCTTCAGCTCGTTCTCGCTGATGAGCGCGGTGATGGGCTGAGCCGGGTCACCGAGCGACAGGTTGACCACCTTGGCGCCGTGGTCGACGACCCACTTGATGCCAGCGGTGACGTCGGCACCGGCCCCGGCGCCCTGGGAGTTCATGACCTTGGCGACGACCAGCTGAGCGTCCGGCGCCACGCCGGCGACGCCCTTCCCGTTGTCCTTCGACGCAGCTGCGATCCCGCCCACGTGCGTGCCGTGACCCTGGTCGTCCTGCGCGCTGCCGTTGCACTTGGCCTGGTCACCGCCCGACCCGACGCAGTTGATCGACTCCACGACCTTCCCGGCGAGGTCCTCGTGTTCGAGGTCGATGCCGGTGTCGACGATGCCGATGCGGATCCCGGCCCCGGTCGTGCGGGTCCAGGCGCTTTCGGCGCCGATCTTGGCCAGCCCCCACTGGTCCTTGAAGGACGGGTCATTCGACGCTCCTGCTCCCCCCGTCGGGAGGAGAACGAGCGCTGCTGCCACCAGCCCCAGCAACGGCATGCGGATCGTGCGCATGATCTGTCGCCCCCTTGAAAACACAACTCCGGTCGCTGGAAATCTTTCCCCGAAACGAAATGTCCGAAAACGGACGGAACGTCACGAAGCGGGCCGGGACCCCGCTCGGGGCAGGAAGATCTCCACGATCAGCCCACCCTTCGGGCGAGGGCGGGCAGCGATCCGGCCGCCGTGCGCGACTGTGACAGATCGCACAATTGACAGACCGAGGCCCGCGCCGCGGCCGCCGACCCTGTCGGAGCCGAGACGCCGGAACGGTTCGAACAGACCGTCGACGTCGGCGGGGTCAATGACCGTGCCACTGTTCGACACCGCCAGGCGCACCTCACCCGGGTCGGAAGCCGGGCCGGTGACGACTTCGACGTGACCGCCTCGCTCGTTGTGCCGTATGGCGTTCTCCACCAGGTTCCCCGCCAGCCGGCCGAGCAGCGCATCGTCGCCGTCGGTCGAAGCGGGCTCGAGTCGGCTGCGCAGCTCTACTCCGGCCGCAGCCGCCTCGCCGGACGCCTGCGCCAATGACTCCTCGGCCAGCATGGCCAGGTCGACGGGCACCAGCGTCCCCGGCCCCCGGTCGGAGCGGGCCAGCACGAGCAGCCCGTCGATCAGCGCCTGGGACCGTTCGGTGGCCCGGCGAACGACCTCGCCCATCCGGCGCAGCTCGTCCGCTGTCGCGTCGGGATTGGCGAGGGCCACGTCGACCTCGGTCCGGATGATCGACAGCGGTGTCCGCAGCTCGTGAGAAGCGTTGGCCACAAAGCGTTTCTGGCTGTCGAAGGCCGACTCGAGACGGGCCAGCATGGCGTCGAACGTGTCGGCCAGCTCCTTCAGTTCGTCGTCGGGCCCGGCGAGGGCGATGCGTTCGTGGAGGTTCTCTTCGGACAGCTTCCGGGCGGTAGCGGTCATGCGGTGGAGCGGCGCGAGCACCCGGCCGGAGATTGCCCAGCCGAACCCGACCGACAGGAGAGACATGAGCCCGAGCGCCTGCAGAGACTTCACCACCAGCTCATGCAGCGTCTTGGACCGATACGAGTTCGTGACCTCCTGCAGCACGTCGGAGACCTTGCGGCCGTCCGGCGTGACCGGCTCGGGGAGAATCCCGGCTGTTGGCTTGGTGATAGCGCCGACGACCCTGCCCTGTTCGCCAATGATCACCTTGACGGCGCCGGTCCCTGGCCCGATGCCTCCGATGGGCCCGGGCACGCCCGCCGGGGCGGACGTTACGAACGTCAGCCCGACGTCGGGGGCTGGGCCGATGCTGCGGCGGACCAGGGCGTAGTTCACCGCGAGGAGCAGCGCGCCGGCGAGGAGGAACAGCCCGCCGTAGGTCATCGTGAGCTTCAGGCGGACGGTGGGCCGTACAGCGTTCATGGTGTAACGATCCTGTAGCCGGAACCGACGACGGTTTCGATGACGGGCGGGTCGCCGAGCTTGCGCCGCAGGTTCATCACCGTCACCCGGATAGTGTTGGTGAACGGGTCGGCGTGCTCGTCCCACGCCCGCTCGAGGAGCTGCTCGGGGCTCACCACCGCCCCACCCGCCCGGATGAGCACCTCCAGCACGGCGAGCTCCTTGCGGGTGACGGGCAACGGCCGCCCGGCCCGGGTGACGAAGTGGCGGGCCGGGTCGAGGACGACGTCGCCCACTTCGAGGACGGGCTTCACCGCCAACCCGCCCCGCCGGGCGAGCGCCCGGATGCGGGCCACCAGCTCGGTGAAGGCGAACGGCTTGCCGAGATAGTCGTCGGCGCCGAGCGTGAGCCCTTCGACCCGGGCGTCGAGATCGCCGGAGGCGGTCAGCATCAGGATCCGCGGGATCTCGGCCGCGCCCGGCGCCGGCGACGAGGCGATCAGCATGCGGCAGACGTCGTCACCATGGACGACCGGCAGATCCCGGTCGAGGACCACGACGTCGTAACCGTTGGTGGCGGCCTTTTCGAGGGCGACGCCACCGTCGCCGGCAATGTCGACCGCCATCCCCTCCCGGCGCAGACCGCGGGCGATGGCATCGGCGAGGGCATCTTCGTCTTCCACAACCAGTACGCGCACGGCGCACATCGTGCCCGTCGCCGTGTAAAGCCGCCATAAAGCCCCCGCTTTACTGCGGTTTTAGGGGCGACAGCGTTCACTCCGGGTCAGCGTTCCGCACCCATCTGCGAAGGAGTGACCACCCCATGATCGATCGGCGCCGGTCGCACCGGCTCCCTGTTCTCATCCTGCTGGCCGCCGGCCTCGCCGCCGGCGCCGCCTGTGGCGGCTCGGGCTCCGGCT